>NZ_DATCSO010000102.1:0-19376 GCF_036568425.1 Salegentibacter sp.
AACACTTTAATAACCATTCTTAAATAATTTAATTATGAAAAATTTTAATAAATACCTGGGGGCCATTGCTATAATAGCAATGTTATTTACCTCATGTAGTAAAGAAGAAACTGATGTTTTACAGGAAGATGCTACGGCTACGTTGTCTTTTGGAACTGTTCTTAATGATCTTATTAATGATAGTAAGCAACAAGCCGATTTAGGAATTCCTGTTTGTGTAGATGATGAACCTGCATACGTAGAAGTTGTTCTTACAGGAGACGAAAACGTAGGTAGTATGGAAGAACCTTTAGTAGTTAATGTTCACCCAACCCCTATCCAGGAAGATGGAGAAGATGTATGGTTTACTCAGGAATCTGCAGATCTTGAACTGATCCCGGGTGATTATGTTTTAACCTATTTTGCGGTTTACAACGCTGATGATGAGATGATCTGGCTTGCTCCAACAATGGGAGGCGACCTGGACGAATTTGTAGATAACCCGCTTCCACTTGATATAAGTCTTGGAGCCGGAGTAAAAAAATATGTAGACGTAGAGGTATTATGTTTTGATGACCGCATGGTGAACGAATATGGATATCTGTTCTTCGATATAATTGGAAAAGAAGCTTTTGAATTCTGTGTTTTTGCCAATTATTGTGATGAAAACGGAAGGCATTTTCCTGCTTACTATTCTTTTGAAGTATATATGGGCACTGATGATAGTGGGGATTTATTATATAATGAATTATTATACCCTGTAGCTAGCACAGATGGTGAAGATCCATCAGTAGCACCACTATGTTTTGCTTTACCTAATCCAACTAACCTGGATGGAGATGTTCCTTATATTTACTGGAGAGCTACTCTGGAAGATTGGGATGATGTTTATGGAGAAGCTCCGGATATGGTTCTTGATGGTACGTTAACCAGGAACGCTATTATGTCGCTTTTAAATGATGATGGAGAAACTGCAGAGTATGCTCACCTAAGATTTGGCTGCGATGATGACAACGGTGGCGGTGATGAATGTGATTTAACTGATCCGGAAGCTGATTGTGATAATGATGGTATACTTAACGGGGTTGACGATTGTCCTGAAACTCCTGGTACAGTAGCTACCGATGGTTGTCCTGATAGTGATGGCGATGGTGTTCGCGATGGACTGGATAACTGTCCTAACTTAGCCAACCCAGACCAGGAACCTGACGCAGACTGTGATGGAATTATAGACGCTGAGGAAGCAGAAGGATGTGTGAATGATCCTGATCCTACCTGTGGAGCAGTGGTAGTAGTTCCTTGTTTACCAGATCCTGATACTGCAAGTAATTGTGAGACTACAAGCTTTAGCGAGGAAAATGTAAGTGATCAATTTCCTTATCAATTACTTCTTGACGGTACCGAAATTGGAAATGTAGCAGTAAGTGTTAATGGTAGTGGTGATGTGATAATTGAAATAACTATGAATATAGCCAATAATGCTTATTTAGTTGATGAAACTGAAGTTATTATTGGAGACTACATAAAATGTTTCGATTTCAATAATGAAGGCACTGCAACAATGACTATCGTGGGTGATTACACCCTAGGATTTGATTTGGATATGAGGGTAAATGTTTGCCCTGCAATTTAATTCTATACTAACCAGTTATTGATTAACCGGGGGGTGACTAATATACTGGTTAGTTTTTATTATCATCCTTTGCGATGGTAGTAAAAGAGGCTGTTCGGATTTTCCGAACAGCTTTTTTTTGTTAAAATTTTCAAAAAGTTTTATTGAAATATGGAGTTTGTTATGTTAGTAGTGTACAACCCAGAGTATTACAAATTTTTATGATTAATTCTCAGTGTTAACAATCTCATTTGCAGTGAGTTTTATAAGAGAAATAATTAATCGGATCAAACCCTGTCCCGCCCCTGGATAGACATATATATTGATTCGATTTATTTTTTGTAGGAAACTGACTGTTAAATAATTAGCTCCTGATTCATTGGGAATTTTTGGAATGACCTTTGTAAAACCTGGGTAAATAAATTTTTAACTAAAATTATTTAAATCTAAAATTTAGGTAAAAAACCCTACTTATGAGAAAAAGCAAATTTATGTTACTATCGGCACTAACAATTATGGCCTGTAGTAAAGATCCAGTGAATGAAACAGTAGAAGCAGAAACGCAAACAGAAACCAACGAAGTTGGAGAATCACTTACAGAGATAGCCTATCCCGATAATGTTGGACCGGTATCAGATGTTTATTATACCGGACAAAAAATTCCGGTTGAGAAACATGGTCAGGATTATGTTTACCAAGGGGATATAATGATTCCCGCTCATTTAACCAGTTCAGAGCCTCAGAAACTGGTTTATGAAAAAGGTGAAAAAGTTGATGTTAAAAGTGTGGGACGTACCAACGGGTTATGGCCGGATAATAAGGTCTATTACGCTATTGACGGAAGCTTGCCCAGTAAAGACAGGGTATATGATGCTATAAAGCATTGGGAAGCTAATACCAACATTCAATTTATTGAAAGGTCAGGAGAGTCTAATTATGTATACTTTACTCCCGGTTCCGGATGTTCTTCTTATGTAGGAATGATTGGAGGGAGACAAAATATTACTCTTTCCAGTAGCTGTTCTACCGGCAATACTATTCATGAAATTGGACATGCCGTTGGACTATGGCACGAGCAAAGTCGTGTAGACAGAAGTAATTATATCACTGTTCATTACGATAATATTAAAAGCGGAACTGAGCACAATTTTCACACGTATGATGAAGGTGGGTTTGATGGTGATGAATATACTTCAAGCCTGGATCTAGGATCTATAATGATGTATGGTTCTTATTCTTTTTCGAAGAACGGAGAGCCTACCATTACCAAAACCAATGGAAGTACTTATAATGTACAACGTACCCAATTGTCCAGTGGAGATAAACAAGGAATAGCGGCGATGTACCCCGGAGGTACAACTGCTCCTACATATGAAAACGGAGAATATTATACTATTAATGGAGTGACGGTTTTACGTATGTATGATAATTGGTATCTCAAAACCCAATTCGGATGGAGAGGATTAAATTTAATTGATGGAGTTTGGTATTGGGCCTAGCCTTTTGACCTATTCCAAAAAAAAGCCCGGAAATTTCCGGGCTTTTTTTTGTGTTAACAAGTTTTATATTTCAGGTTGGGTAATCCCATTCCACACAAAAATGTGTTAATATTCCCCAAAAATCTTCCAAAAAATAGAACTCAATAAAAGCCTGTAAATAATTTTAAAAAATACAGGAAACCCCTTAGTCCTTTAATTGCTCAATTTCTTTTGAAGTGAAATCTATTAGATCTGGAAAAAACTCCAGAAATTCATTTCCGAAGTCTTCATAATATATTTCCAGTTCCATTACAGCCAGATGCAATTGGGAAATAAAGCGTGTTCTGCGATTCATCTGAGCAAGTATTTTTGCAATTCCATCTACCGTTTTATACCTTAAAAACCAATCATCCTGTACCATATAGGGATAAAAATTTTGAACGCGAGTGGGAAGAAATTGCCAGTTTCTCTGAAGCAGGGCATAAAATTTTTTTGTGTACTCTTCCAGAGGTTCGTCGGAATACTGATTCCAGTTTGCTGCGAGGAAATGATCATAGAACATATCTACAATAACTCCACTGTAATGGCGGAATTTAGGAAAAAGTCTTTTCCTGCTTTTTCCAAATACCGGATGTATGTCGGTATAAGTGTCTATGGCTCTGTGTAGAATAATACCTTGTTGAATTCTTCCCGAATATTTCAAAAAATCTTTTCCTTTTACAGAATCTGCTATAAAGTTGCCGATTTTCAGTTCGTTATCCTCTCCAGAGAGATATATGTGGGCCAGATAATTCATTGAAGAAAGTTAGTGAATTTTGGGTTTATGCTGTTTAATTTGTGTTAAGTTTTGTCTGATACTTCCAACGACTTGTATATTTGTTAAAACTTCTTTTTACAAAATCAATATAAATTTATGAGCTTAATAAAATCTATTTCTGGAATTCGGGGTACAATTGGAGGGAAAACCGGTGAAAACCTAACTCCATTGGATGCTGTGAAATTTGCTGCAGCCTATGGTACCTGGCTGAAAAATTCCTTAAATAAAGAGAATTTAAAAGTCGTGGTGGGAAGAGATGCCCGTATTTCAGGAAAAATGATCCAGGAATTAACAATGAACACACTTACCGGTCTTGGTATTGATGTTATTGATCTTGGCCTGTCCACCACACCCACTGTGGAGATTGCCGTTCCCCTGGAGAAAGCAGACGGTGGTATTATCCTAACTGCCAGCCATAATCCTAAAGAATGGAATGCTCTTAAATTGCTGAATTCAAGGGGCGAGTTTTTGGATGGAGAAGAGGGGGCGAAAATTCTTAGCATTGCAGAGACCGAAGATTTTAATTTTACCGAAGTTGATGACCTCGGAAAAATTACTACAAAGGAGAATTATATGGACATTCATATTGAGGAGGTCCTTAAATTAAAACTCGTTGAAGCCGGTAAGATTAAAAAGGCAGGCTTTAAAGTGGTGGTAGACGGAGTGAATTCTACCGGAGGAATCGTTATCCCGGCCCTACTAAAAAAACTCGGGGTGGAAGTAGTAGAATTATACTGTGAACCAAATGGTCATTTTCCGCATAACCCCGAACCTTTAAAAGAACATCTTCAGGACATCTCTGATCTTGTGGTTAAAGAAAAAGCCGATATGGGATTCGTCGTAGATCCGGATGTTGACAGGCTGGCAATAATTGACGAAAATGGTGAAATGTTTGGTGAAGAATATACCCTTGTAGCCTGTGCCGATTATGTGCTTTCTAAAACTTCGGGCGATACGGTGAGCAATCTTTCTTCTTCACGTGCGCTCAGTGATGTTACTAAAAAATATAATGGAAATTATAAGGCCAGCGCTGTAGGAGAAGTGAATGTTGTTAAATTAATGAAAGAAAGCAACGCGGTGATCGGCGGAGAAGGAAATGGCGGAATTATTTACCCCGAGTCCCATTACGGAAGGGACAGCCTTGTTGGTATTGCACTGTTCTTAAGTCTTATGGCTGAGAGAAAGCAAAAGGTATCCGAGTTAAGAAATGAGTATCCTGCTTATTTTATGAGTAAGAATAAGATTCAGTTAACGCCCGACCTTGATGTAGATGGAATCCTAAAAGCAGTAGAGCAAAGACACAGGGATGAACAGGTTTCTACTGTAGATGGAGTGAAAATCGACTTTCCAGAAAATTGGGTTCACCTAAGGAAATCTAATACTGAACCTATTATCAGGATTTATACCGAAGCGAAATCTCAGCAGGAAGCCGATGATCTTGCCCAGCAAATGATCGCCGAGATCAAAACGATTATCGCTTAGTCAATTATTACAGAATCTTCTGAAATGGGCCTGTTGCGGTGTTTCCACCGTTTATGGGTCCATAAGTAATATTGAGGGTCAATGTTAATCTGACGCTCCAGTAATTTGATGTATTCTTTAGTAATGGCAAATTCGGGTTCTTGCCTGGGATTATCGGTAATGTTGATCAAAGTGGCGGCATAATGGCCTCGCTTAACTTTTTCAACATTTAAATATACCACGGCCAGATCTAACTTTCGGGCGAGTACTTCAGAGCCAATAAAAACGGGCACCTTAATCCCCATAAAATCTATCCAATGAGTTTTCTTATAGCGTTTTGGAGATTGGTCGGCAATCATTGCATAGACACCTCGTTGACCGGCTTTCTCTAAGGCTGTAATTTGTGAGGTTGCCTGAATAGTGGGGATCAATACTCCGTCAAATTTCCCACGAATATCTCTGGCCAGTTTATCAAAATACGGGTTTTTTACCTTCTTATATATTCCAAAGGCCTTATAATCTATACCGTGGAGTTGTAGCGCAATTAACCATTCATAACTTGCATAATGCCCGCACATAGCGATAATACTTTTATCAAGCTTCTTCAGCCTTTCAAATTCTTCAGGATTGGTAAAAACAAAGCGTTTTTTTAATTCTTCGTTAGAAATGGAAATACTTTTTACCATCTCCAGGAAAATATCGCACATATGACGGTAAAACTTCTTTTGAATAGATTTCTTTTCTTCGGTAGACTTCCTGGGAAATACCAGGTTGAGATTTTCTTTTACAGTCTTTCTTCGGTATCTAAAAATGTGATATACCAATACAAATACCATATCCGAAACCAGGTAAAACAACCGGAAAGGAAGTATAGAAATAAACCAGAGAAGGGGATAGGTCAACCAGAAAACCAGGCGATGCATAAGACAACTTTCAGCAAATATATGGTATATTTGACATTAAATTAAATCCAATTATGGGGGAATTAAACCTTGTTACTATTATCATTATTGCCGCTAATGTTCTTATCTCTTTTAAAGGTTTTAATGATGATACATTTTTTCAAAAATTTAAATTCAATATAGCCGATCTAAAAAGAGGGGCAAAGTTTCAGGTATTTACCTCAGGTTTCCTGCATGTTGACACCACGCATTTATTCGTAAATATGCTTACGCTCTATTTTTTTGCCAATGTAGTGATCTTTGGAATTGGTTCGGGCGGGTTTGTACTTGTTTACCTGGTAAGTTTAATACTCGGTAATTTGCTTTCTTATTTCTTTCATAAAGACGAGCCACATTATAGTGCTGTTGGTGCCAGTGGAGCAGTGATGGGAGTGCTTTATTCGGCTATTCTCCTGCAACCCGATATGATGCTTGGTTTGTTTTTTATAATTCCTGTGCCGGCCTATATCTTCGGAATAGGTTATCTTTTGTACACTATTTACGGAATGAAAAAGAGGTTGGGTAATATTGGCCACGATGCCCATTTTGGTGGAGCTGTAGGAGGCTATGTATTAACCCTGGCTCTGGCTCCCTGGGTTTTTGAGAATCATTTACTGATGGTTATCCTGTTGGCAATCCCCATTGTTATCTTATTCGTGCTACAAAAAATGGGAAAACTTTAATTTGGTATTTTTCTTGTTTCTGAAATTATAAATCTAATTTTATATGAATTAGGGAATGAGGATAATTATAAACAATAAAAAACTACTTATGAAAAGACTGCTTCTGCTTACTGCTATATTGTTAAGTATGGGGGTTGTATCCCAGGAAAACAAGCTGAACCAGGGAATTTTTGTTTCCGGAGAAGGAATTGTAAAGGTGGTTCCTGACCAGGTTATTATAAAAAGCCAAATTGAACATGAGGGTGTAAATGCCAATTCTGTTAAGAAAGAAAACGATCATACTGCCGATGCAATTCTGAAATATTTAAAATCTCAGAATATTCCTGAAAAAAATATCCAGACAGATTATGTTAACCTTAATAAAAGATATAATTATAACGATAAATCCTATACTTATGTAGCTAGACAGGCTATCACCATTACCTTAGAAGATCTTAATAAGTATGAAGAAATAATCAGCGGATTACTGGAAAACGGATTAAACGGAATTAACGGTATTCAATTTAAATCTTCTGAAGTCGAGAAACATAAAACAGAAGCCAGGAAAAGAGCTGTGCTCGCTGCTAAGAGGAAAGCCCAGGAATTCGCAGAGCCCCTTAACCAGAAGGTTGGAAAAGCTATTTCAATTAGTGAATCTTCAGGAAATAATTTTCAGCCTGTATACCGAATGGCCGACATGAAAATGAGTGAAGAATCGGGATCACAGGAAACCCTTTCTCCCGGTGAGATGGAAATTAGTGTGAAAGTGCATGTTGGCTTTCAATTGCATTAAAAAACCAAATTAAAAGGTTGTTTTATAAATATTTGAAAGCCATTCTGAATTTAATCAGAGCCTATCCATAAACAAAAAAGCGCCCACAGGGCGCTTTTTTTAGTGTTCAGAAGTATAAGGTTTATTCTTCACCTAAAAGTTCGGCGATCTTGTTTTCAAGATTTTGTCCTCTTAGGTCACGGGCTACTATTATGCCATCCTTATCCAGGATAAAAGTGGCAGGAATAGCTCGAATTCCATATTGCTGTGCCACCGGTTCATTCCAGAATTCCAGGTTAGAAACCTGGTGCCAGGGCAGTTTATCTTCTTCAATTGCCTTAAGCCACTTATCTCTCTGATTTGGGCGATCCAGGGAAACACCAATGATCTCAAGTCCCTTGTCGTGATATTTTTCATAGATTTTAACCACGTTTGGGTTTTCTACTCTACAAGGTTTACACCAGGCAGCCCAAAAATCGATTACGGTAACTTCTCCACGAATGTCTTCCAGGGATAGATCTTCCCCTTCCGGGGTTGGAGCTGTAAAATTAGGAGCTTTACTGCCTATGGCTACAGCGCTCTCCCTTTCTAGTTTTTGCTCGAGGGATTTTGCGATGGCGCTTTGTTTTACCTGGTCGTCCAGGCCTTTATATAATTCTTTGATCTCATTAACAGGGAATGCCTTCATATTCATCATATCCATAAGAATCATTACCGACACAAACGAACCGGGGTTTTCTTTTACCATTTTCTTTTTGAAGAGCTTGTCATTGTCCATCAATTCGCTTTCGGCTTCCTGGAGTACTCTTAATTGAGTAGAATCTCTTTGTTGGAAGGCCTGTTGCATCTGCTGGCGTCCTTGCCCTACTTTTTTATTGGTTTCTTTAAGATGGTCGAGGTATGTTGTCAAGGTCTGGTTTTCTTCTCCACCCTTAACTTCGGAAGCTCTCAGGCTATCTTTAAAGATCTCGAAATTAATAGGTTGGTTTTCTGAAATAAAAATCACATTTCCATCGAGGCCTTCAATTTCTAAGAAACTTAAATTAGAGTTTTCAATCTCGGCAAGATCGAGTTCAAATTTTTCATCTTTAATCTCTGTAGAATCAATTATTTCGGGACGGGAAGTTGGATTCTGGATCTCAGATATATATACCATTTTACCATCTTCAATACCCTCTGCAGTACCTTTTATAGAATAACCTTTATCGTCCTGGCAGGATATGGCTATTAAGGCCAGGCCAGCTATTGCTAATAGTTTTCTCATAATATCATTTTTATTTTCTGCAAAAATAAACAACTGCTATTAGAAGTGTCTTTCATTTTTATAAAATATTGTTAATTTGGAGCTCCATCAAAATCCGGGCCTACAGAAAATGTAATTTTACCCCATATTATTAGGTAATGAAAGAACAAATTGAAGATTTTCCATTTAAGATTAAGATCAGCTTTCACAAAGTAGTTGATGTTTATAAGGAGCAACTTGAGAATGGAATTGGCGGGATTTCCCGTGAATATGTCGAGAAGATCCTGAAGTATACAGATTCTTTTCCCCAGTTAACTGAAGGTATTGAAGATCCCGCTGAACTGACTGAGCTTAAAGAACCCATTAAAATCCTTTTGGATGATATCTTTCCCAGCATTTTAAGCGATAACGAGATTAAAACAGCTTCTGCACCTCTTCATAATATATTCTTTAACCGTTCTAAAAGATTAAAAAGAATAATGAAGAATGCGGGAGAAGATTTTAATATTCAAATGCGTAATATGGATGATGATATGCATTACATCCGCGCGTGTATTAACATTTTGAATGACTACTATGGTTACGACATAGATTTCTCCAGGCCAATGTATTATGATATTCCTGATGAAAATGGAATAATGCGTCATTATCGTATAGCTATAAACGGGGATTTTGTTGATTTGAAACCTACCGAGAAAGCAAAGAAAATAAGCCAGGATGATGTGGATAAACTCATTCAGAATTTTGAGGATATTTCTGTCTGGAAAGAAATGTTCCCTCCGCAAAGCTGGTTATTTAGAGGCTTTATCATCCTGAATCTTACCGATGTAACCATAGATGAAGCAATTTCAGAATTGAAAACAACATTGTTATTTGAACAGGCTTCACAAAAAGACGAACTGCTGAAACTACAGAAAATCTTTAGATCTATTTATAAGATACCTGATTTAAAAGTTGGTTATACAGTGTATAACTCGCAGGATAATCTTTTTGAACGAATGGAAAGTAAAGATGCCAGAAGTTTTATTTTAAGTACTAAAAAAGAAAGTGATTGTAAGTCTGGTTTATGTGAAAAAGGCTTTAGGAAATTGTTTGAGGAACGCAGTTTCTTCAGTATCCCCAACGTGAAAGCATATGCCAGGAAAAACAACGATAATTTCCTCTCCCAACAATTGCTTTCCAATGGTATTAAGAGTTGTATTCTGGCACCTGTGGTCAAGAATAATAGGCTTTTGGGAATTCTTGAGTTGGTGTCTACCCGCAAAAATGAACTTAATAGTATCAATACCATTAAGCTGGATGAGATCCTTCCATATATCGCAACGGCTGTAGACCGTAATCGTTCCGATTTCGAAAACAGGATTAAAGCGGTTATTCAAAGTGAATGCACTTCTATTCACCCCAGTGTTCTTTGGGTATTTGAAAAGGAAGCTAAGAAATTTATTAAAGATTTTGATGAAGACGGACTGGCCTCTTTTAAGGATATAGTTTTTAAGGATATATATCCGCTTTATGGTCAAATTGATGTGGTAGCCTCTTCTGAAGCCAGAAACGAAGCTATTCAGAAGGATTTACTGCATCAGTTAAAAATAATTGTAAAGATTATTGACAAAGCCTACGAGAAAGAACAACTTCCAATCTATGAGCAGGTGAAATTCAGAATTGCGGATTTCAGAAAGGAATTAAAGGAAAGCCTGAACGCTTCCAGTGAACAGAAGGTCTTCGATCTTTTACAAAAAGAGGTGAACCCAATAATGTCCCATCTCAAGAAGCAATTTGCCGAATTGAAGCAGATGGTAGTGGATTATCAAAAGGAACTTAATCCTGAAACGGGAATTGTATATAATCATCGCAAGAAATATGATGAAACAGTACAACAAATCAACCGTACGATGTCCCGTTATATAGACAGGAAGCAGGTAAAGGCACAGGAGATTTATCCGCATTATTTTGAACGTTATAAAACAGATGGTGTAGACCATAATATCTATATAGGGGCTTCGATGGCGAGAAATAAAGCCTTTAATAAAGTTTATCTGTATAATATGAGATTGTGGCAGTTGAGTACTATGTGTGAAATGGAAAACCGTTTCTACCAATTGCAGAAAAACACACCCATAAAGCTGGATGCCGCTTCTTTAATACTTGTTTATAATACCACCTTATCGATAAGGTACAGGATGGATGAAAAGAAATTTGATGTAGATGGCACTTATAATGCCCGATACGAAATCATTAAAAAACGTATTGATAAGGCTTTTATTAAAAACACTGAAGAACGAATCACTCAAAAAGGAAAGATCGCAATTATTTATTCCCAGCGCTCTGATGAGCGGGAATATCTTCGCTATATAAAATACCTCCAGGCCAAGAAATATTTAGGCGAGGAGGTAGAAGTTCTTGAATTGGAGGATGTACAGGGTGTAGTTGGACTTAAGGCTATACGCGTAAATATTCTATACACTTCAAACGAGTCTGAAGCTGAAAAAACCATTACATACGAGGATTTTATGCAACAGGCGCAGGCATCAGATAATAAGTAATTATAAAGCTTAATACTGAAAGAATTATTCCTGTCATAAAAACGGTATAGGTAATTCTCAGTAGTTTATATTTCCTATGAAGTACTTTTCCCAGCAGGTGTAAATCGAGCATTAAAGATTCATATACATAATCTTTGTCTTTAATGATCTCTTTCATTCCCCAACGAAACAGTTCGAAGGGCATTTTATGGAAATTCCCGAAGAATAATAAATTCACTTCTCTGTTCTTAACCTGATCTTTGGTGAATTCTCCGCTGGTGACATTTGGCCTGGTAGACATTATGGAAAGTATGATTGAGGCCACACTAAAAATCATTAGGATAAGAATAGGGATTAAAAGATGAGTATGCGCTTCAGTATTGAGTTTTGGTAACAGATTGGCAAAAGCCAGGGAAATAATAATGGCATTAACTGAAAGCAGGATGTTTGCCTTAGTATCGGCAATATCGCTTAATTTAATATGGTTTCGCAAAGTCACCCTGAAAAGCGTTTGGATACTACGTTCGGGATTATCATTCTTGAACTTTGCTTTCATTCGGGCCTTGGCCTCTTCCTTTTTAAGCTTTTTTTGCTGTTTTTTTTGTGATTCTATGAGATCAAGAAGGTTTTTCTCTTTGCCTTGCTGCCAGTTGGTAAGCGCATAAGTGGTATAGAATTGATGCTTTTCTGTGAGCATCTCAATATTTTCCTGAACCCATTCCGAGGCGGAAAAATTTTTAATATTCAGCAATTCTAATTCCTGCCTGAGCAATTCACTGGTTTCTTCGAAATACTCTTTTGCGAAGTGAGAGGAATCTGCATCCCTCATTATCTTTTCAGGAAGACTTTCCGGTTCAGTATCAAAGCAGGTAGCTTTGATATATTTTTGAACTTTTTCAATGAGTTCAGGGGTGGCATTATGTTTTTTTAAAAAGGTAGTTGCAATGGCTGCGCTCTCTTTTTCATGACCCTTAAATGTTCGCGTATAACCGGTGTCATGTAGCCATGCAGCCAGCAATAGCGCCTCTTTGTCTTTAACATTAATTTCAGAATTATCAATTAATTCTTTAGTACTTTTAACCACTCGCTGCGTATGCTTGTAGTTATGATATATAAAAGTATTGGGTAATTTTTCCTTAAAAAGATTCAGCACAAATTTATCGGCTTTCTCTGTTAGTTGGTTCATGTGCGCTTTTTTTTACCACGCCAAATTACAAAAAAGATCAAACTCATATATGAAAAAAAATATCTTCTTTCCATTTCTCGCTCTCGTGATTATTATAACCTCCTGTGTTACAGTAAAACCGAAAATTCATGAGGATGAGCCTGAAGAGAATTTTGGCTATCCCCAGGATAAAGAAATAGAAAAATCTTTTTATTTAATTGGCGATGGCGGTTATTCGCCTGAAGGTGGTTCCTCTGAAGGCCTTATTGCTTTCAAAAACTTCCTTGATTCGGTGAAAAAACCAGAAAATTATACCTTCTTCCTTGGTGATAATATCTATCCCGACGGCATGCCGGAAGAAGATGATCCTGAAAGAGAAAAGGCAGAGTATATGCTTGATGCCCAACTTGATGCTATTGAAGAGTATGATGGGCATGTGCTGGTGATTCCCGGTAACCATGATTGGTATAATAAAGGCATACCGGGCCTTGATCGCCAGGAGGACTATCTAAAAGAAAAGTTTGAAGAAAACCTTATTTGGTCTCCTGATACGGGGTGCGGACTTGAAATTATCGAGGTTTCTGATGATATTCAACTTATAGTTATCGATTCCCAGTGGTATCTTACAGATTGGGACAAACACCCTAAGGTAAACGACGATTGCGGGCAGATTAAAACCCGTGAAGCTATGTTGCTGGAAGTAGAAACAGAACTTAAAAAGAGTCAGAATAAAACCGTGCTTATTACTATGCACCATCCTATACTTTCTAACGGAATTCATGGGGGGCAATACAATTTCAACCGACATATTTACCCTACTCAAAAGAAACTGCCGATTCCAATATTAGGTTCTCTGGCAATGCTGATAAGGACCACAGGAGGAGTTTCTATTCAGGATCTTCAGAATGAAAGATATAAATCGCTTGCCCGAAGACTTGAAACCATAGCTCATAGAAGAGAACGTGTTATTTTTCTTTCCGGACATGAGCATTCTCTTCAGTATATAGATAATGGAAATATCAAGCAAATCGTTTCCGGGTCTGGTTCAAAAGGAACCTTTGCGAGTCTTAGCAATGATGGGCGTTTCGCTTACGGTGGTCAGGGATTTGCGGTTTTAGATGTGTTTAAAGATGGCTCTTCCTGGGTGAGTTTCTACGGAAATGAAAAGAATAAGGCCAAATTGCTTTTTCAGAAGGAAATCAATGCTGCACCTCAGGAGTACGATCTAAGCCAGTTCTCGACAGAATTCCCTCAAACCATTACAACCTCGGTGTATACAAAAGAGGAGACAGAGAAAAGCGATTTTCATCGAACAGTTTGGGGTAAACGTTATCGTGAACTCTACGGAAAAGAGATCGAAGTGAAGGTAGCAGATCTCGATACTTTATATGGAGGTCTCGAGCCGCTTATTAAATCGGGGGGACACCAAACGGTTTCAGTGCGAATGAAAGACACGCTTAACCGGGAGTATAATATGCGTAGGATCAAAAAAGAATCTGTTCAGTATTTGCAGAAAGTGGCCTTTAAAACAACTCCTATTCAGGATGAACTGGAAAATACTGTTGCAGAGCGACTGATGACCGATTTTTACACCGCAGCCCATCCCTATGCTTTTTTAGCTGTACCTGGGTTGGCCTCCGCCGTTGATGTACATCATACCAATCCTGAACTGTTTTATATGCCTAAACAGCCAATTCTTGGAAGGTATAATGAAGAACACGGCGATGATATTTATATGATCGTTGAACGCCCGGAAGAAAACTGGCTTGGAAAGGAAAGTTTCGGTAGCCCAAACCACGATATTGTGAGTACTGCCGATATGTTTGAAAGGCTAAGACGAGATGAGAAGTATACGCTCGATGAGCCGAGATATGTGAGATCCCGAATTTTCGATATGCTAATAGGGGATTGGGATCGCCACCAGGATCAATGGCGATGGGCTGAGATCGAAGACAAGGAAGGAAACCGTACTTTTGAAGCCATTCCGAGAGACCGGGACCAGGTGTTTTCTAATTTTGACGGCGCCTTTTTTGGGACTCTCAGGGCTCTGGCAGGCTTCGCAAACCAGTTTGCGGTGTATGATGAAGATATTAAGGATGTAGAATGGTTTAATATCGCGGCTGTAGGGCTTGACCGGTCCCTGCTTCAGAATGTGGGACGTGAGACCTGGTTGGAACAAGCCAGGTTTGTCCAGGAAAATATGACTGATGCGGCTATTGAAAAAGCCTTTAAGAAACTCCCGCCGGAAAGCAGCGGAGAAACCCTGGAAGACCTTATCGCAAAGTTAAAAGGCCGAAGAGATAATATTGTAGATATCTCAATGCGATATTATGACCATTTGGCGAGTCTTGCTATTGTAACCGGAACTGATAAAGACGATTTTATAGATGTAACCAGAATGCCTGGAGGTAAAACTCGGGTCACAGTGACCCGAAATAAAGATGGGGAACGCGCAGAGATCCTCAGCCAAAAAGTATACTCCGGGGATGAGACAAAAGATATCTGGATCTATGGACTGGATGATGAGGATAAAATTCGGGTAGAGGGAGATGGGGATGAAGAGATCTACATAAGAATTATTGGGGGCTTGGGTAACGACGTCTATACCATTAAAAACGGCAATAGACTAAAGATCTATGACCATAAATCCCTGCCTAATACGGTAGCGGAGGCTGGGGATGCCAGATTTAGATTCCGGGATCATTATGATATTAATACCTATGACAAGGATAAGAAAAATTTTAAAGGTGGAGCTTTTATTCCCGGTTTTGGTTACAACCCTGATGATGGTTTTAAAATAGGAATTGAAAGTGTTTATACTGTAAACGATTTTAAACGTAATCCATTTACTTCCAAACACACTTTTGGCGGAGGGTATTATTTTGCTACCAATGGTTACGACCTTTATTATGAAGGAGAATTCGCTAATATCATAGGAAGGTATAATCTACAGGTTGGAGCCAGTTATAACAGTCCGAATTTTGCGAGCAATCTCTTTGGCTACGGAAATGAAACTGAAAATTTTGATGACCAATTGGGGATGGATTATAATCGTGTCAAGATAAGTAGGTACGGGGCTAAAGCGGGGTTTGTAAGAAAGACCCCTTTTGGGAGCTATTTTAGTTATTTAGCCAATTTTGAAAGCAATAAAGTAGAAGATACCGAAGGAAGATTTATTCACGAGGAATTTAGTATCAATGACGAAGACTTTTTTAATAGAAAATATTTTGCCGGCCTGGATGCATTATATCGATACGAAAGTTATGATAACTCCCTCAATCCAACCCGGGGAATGAAGTTTGAACTTAATCTTGGAGGAAAACTCAATACAGCCAACACCGATCAGCATTACGGATATTTTAAACCTTACTGGAGTTTCTTTAACGCTCTGAGCAGGAACCGAAAACTGGTTCTTAAATCTAAGGTAATGGCACATTTAAATATGGGCGATGGCTACGAATTCTATCAGGCAGCACGCCTGGGAGGGGATACCGGTCTCAGAGGTTACAGGTTGCACAGGTTCATAGGGAAAAGTGCCTTCGCTACCGGAGGGGATTTGCGCTATAGTTTTGATGAATTTAAGACCGGCTTCTTACCAATCCAGGTAGGAATCTTTGGAGGCTATGACCTTGGTAGAGTTTGGAATGATTTTGAAGACAGCAACAAATGGCACGACTCTTACGGTGGAGGTTTCTGGGTTACCAGCGCACGCGCTGTAAACGGAAGCTTTAGTTATTTTAAAGGCTCTGAAGGTTGGAGATTCGCCTTTGGCCTCGGCTTTGAATTCTAATCAAGGCTTTTTATAAAGTTTTTTTGGCTGAAGGGATTGGTAAGGCAGGCTTTTTTAGTCTTAAACTATACTGAAACTTAATCTTTTCGGAAAGAGCCCGGCTCTAAACCAGTAATTTGTAGAGGAATTTTTAAAGCCTGTTTTAATTCTGATTTATCCTGAACTCATAGAGGTGCCGGCCCGTGGCAGCAGTCTGTTCATCCGCGATATAAAGGCTGGTGCTATCTTTGAAGCAAACACTTTCTTTTTGAGAATTATGTCCTAACTCCAGGTATTCTATCTTGCCGTTGGCAAAATTGTCATTTTTAAAATCTGTGATTATATATACAGAATTGTTGGTAAGTAAGACTAATTTTTCCTGGTCCTGACTTACCGCCGCGGCAGTAATTCTACAGGAATTTTTTTTGCAAGTCTTGATTTTACCTATCAATTGAGCCGTATATTCTCCTGGTTCATCTGGTAATCTATAGATCTTGGAAATCCCATTACTTTTGCTACTCCGGTTTTTTGTGAAGAGGTATAGCTTCCCGTTTAAATGTGCAAAAGCCTCTATATCAAAATTTCTGTTCTTTCTTTTGGGAGGATATTCTTTCTGGTCCTCCAGCCTGAAAAAGATTTTAGTGGCTGTTGTTTCACCTGAAGTGTTTGTTTCCGGATTCTTTATTTTATAAATAACCAGGTCCTCCCTCTTATTACGGTTATTCCCAAAATCCCCGATATATAGGTTACCGGAAAGATCCCGGGCCAGGTCTTCCCAATCTTTATTCTTAGCATTTTTAATTTCAATCGTTTTCAAGTTGGAATTTCCAGGTTTGAGGCCGTATAGCATATTTTTGTTGCCTGAATCATTGATCATCCAGAGATGCCTGGAATTCGGGAATTTCTCCATCCCGCTAACTTCTTTCACGGCGGAAGGTAAGTGTTGAATCTTTTTCAGTTGGCCATAATCTTCGCAGCTCCATAGCAGGAAAATCGCCAGGAAGGCTAATATTCTAAATCGATTCATATTATTGGTCGCTTTCAGGTTTATTCAGCGAAAGATTGTTGGAAAAGTCGATAGTTCTAATTGGGAATGGAATAGTTATATCGTTAGCATCAAATGCTTTTTTGATTGCGATGATAGCCAGATTCTTTGCCTTTAATATATCCCTGTTTGCAGTTACATCTGTCCAAAACCTTATGACAAAGTTAATAGAACTATCTCCAAATTCGGTATACATAAACTCCACTTCTTCATTTGGATTTGGCGGGAAAATTTTCTCAATGGTTTCCAGGGTTAATTGTCGTGCAAATTCCAGGTTGGAGCTATACGCAATTCCACAATCGAGGGCAACCCTGGATCTCGATGTGCTGGAAAAATTCTTAAAAGGTTCCTCAACAATTTTAGAGTTGGGAATAACCACATAATTATTATCTGCCTGTTTGATTACGATATTCCGAAGATTGATATCTATAACCTTCCCGGCATAAGAATTGGTTTCGATCCAGTCACCTATCTGGATTTCAGGAAGGAAGCTTAGGATAACCCCCGAAAAGGTATTGTTTAAGGTGCCTTGAAGGGCAAGGCCTATGGCCAGACCTACAACTCCGGCACTTGCAAGAACCGTAGTTAAAACTTTATCCAGGTTAAGTAATCCCAGCGCAACAAAAAAGCCAATAAGAACTACAACAAGCTTGAGGACTTTTATGATCATCCTGCGGATGGAAACCTGTTTAATCTTAATCCTTAGCAGTCGGTCCAGGACTCTGCCAAGATAGCGCGCCAGGATAAGAAATAAGGTAAAAACAAGAATGGCCAGCACAAAATTCGGTAAATTCAGAATTATTGTATCCAGCCATTCCTGAAGTTTGTTCCCTATTTTTTTCAGAGAATCATAAAAGTTATAATCATCGAACATTAATTGGAAAGATTATTTAGCCTTTTTTACCGGGGCGTGGCCATCGGTAGTTTTCATTTTCCAGGCGTCAAGCATCCAGCTTGTTTTCTCCAGTTCTCTAATGTAGGCCCCTATAAGATCTATGGTGCCTTCGTCGCCGGCTTTATCAGATACTTCAACCACACTGCGCATCTGCTTAAGCAGGACTCCGTGATCCTTTAAAAGAGCCTCTATCATTTCGTAATCGGTAAGATCGGCTTTCGCTTCTTTGAGGTTAGAAAGCTTCAGGTATTCGCTTAGATTACTTGTTGGTTGATGGCGCAGGGTTAGTATTCTTTCGGCTATTTCATCAACTTTTAGCTTGGCATCATCGTATAACTCCTCGAACTTTTCGTGAAGGTCAAAGAAATTTTTTCCTATAACATTCCAGTGAAAATTGCGAAGTTTCTGGTAATAAAGATGATAATCGGCAAGGAGAACATTAAGTTCCTTTACGGTGTTCTCTGTCTTCTTTTTATCTAATCCTAAATAACTCATAGTTTTTGTTTATTGATTTTTAAATTACGATACTAAATTACAATAGTTTAGTGAGCTTGCCAAGCCGTATTATTGCTTTAATAGAAGTTTAACGGGTTATTCCTTGATGGGGCGGTGGCCCTTGAGATCAAGCTTTTTCATCATTTCATCGGAAACCTGTCCACTGGAGATCCCATAACCATCTACCAGGACACCTTTTCGGCCGTTGGTGGTGGTTATTGCATAGAGGATAGCGTTGTCATCCGGGTTGCTCATTCCTTCAAAACGAAGCACCTTATCCACGTCAAATTCCTCAACGCCATAGGTTTCATTTTTAGATTTGATCTCAATTTGTTCATCCAGTAAATTGAAATCGTGTTCGTAGCCTTCCTCCAGTTTGAGTTTATTAATTGCCTGGGATAATGTTCCGTAATCTTTCATTTTAATTATTTTGACTTGATTAGAAGTTTAAATTACGGCGGAAGCCCAATATTTGCAAACTACTCCGGGGGTTTAGGATAAATTTAACTCGGATGAAAAA
>NZ_DATCSO010000103.1:0-33048 GCF_036568425.1 Salegentibacter sp.
TTTGAATACAGTGGTACTACCGGTAAAGTGTATCCCGGCAAAATCTGGACTGTCCAGAAGAATATCGGTGATCATTACCGGATCTCCCATTATCATGTTGATAACCCCATCGGGCAATCCTGCTTCACGGAACACTTCCATAACAATTTGTGCTGAAAATACCTGGCTGTCACTGGGTTTCCAAATTGCTACATTCCCCATTAAAGCCGCACTTGAAGGTAGGTTTCCTGCAATAGCGGTAAAGTTAAAAGGAGTAATGGCATATACAAAACCTTCTAATGGACGGTACTCTACTCTGTTCCAGTTGCCTTCAGAAGATTCAGGTTGCTCATCATAAATCTGTGACATATATTCTACGTTGAAGCGTAAAAAGTCACACAACTCACAAGCCGCATCGATTTCGGCCTGAAAAATATTTTTTGACTGGCCAATCATAGTAGCAGCATTAATCCTTGCACGGTAAGGCCCGGCAATAAGATCGGCGGCTTTAAGGAAAACTGCAGCGCGCTGTTCCCACTCTAAATTCGCCCATTCTTTACGGGCTTCAAGAGCTGAGTCTATAGCTTGTTGAACGTGTTTTTTGTCTGCTTTATGATAAACACCAAGATCATGTTTGTGATCGTGAGGAGGGTGCATGGTAGCCGTATTTCCTGTCTTAATTTGTTCTTTGCCAATATATAAAGGCACCTCCATTTTTGTGTTATATAGATCCTTGTAAGTAAGTAATACTTCTTCTCTTTCCGGTGATCCCGGTTCGTACGATTTCACTGGCTCATTTACAGCCACAGGAACGTGAAAAAATCCTTTTCCCATAATAATATATTTAAGTTTTTTCAGATTATTAATTCTTGCTGTTAAAGGTAAAAAATTTAGGCGATTTTAGGCAATAACGAGATCGACTTCACGAAAGCTTAACTATTTTAGTATTTTGGGGTGATTTTTTAAGAAAATTCTATGTGTACCATCAGTCTGGCTCCTTTAAATATAAACCAAAAAAGCTTTGTCTTAACCTCCAACAGAGATGAGGTAGTAGATAGGGAAACCCTGGCTCCGGCTTTCGAAAAAATTGAAGGCTCCAGGTTAATTATGCCTAAGGATAAAAAAGCAGGAGGTACCTGGATAGGGGGGAGTTCACAAAAAAGAGTGGTTTGTCTAATGAATGGGGAGTTTAAACCTCACAAAAGGAATGAACCTTATCGTTTGAGTCGCGGCATAATTGTAAAAGACATTCTTGCTGCCAAAAATGGCTTTACGGCTATAGAGAATTACGAGCTTAGTGGGGTCGAGGCCTTTACTCTTGTGATGGTAGACTGGGAAACGGAACTAAAATTTTTCGAACTGGTATGGAACGAGAAAATAAAGCATATAAAACAATTGGAATTAAAACCGCATATTTGGTCTTCTTCTCCTTTATATTCTGAAGAGGTGAAAAAAAGGAGGGAGGAATTGTTCGCTGAAATTAGAGGTAAGCTTAACCCGGAAAATATTTTGAATTTTCATCATAACGCAGGAATTGGGGATAAAGAACAGGACCTGGTAATGGATCGGGGTTTTTTAAAAACGCAAAGCATTTCTCAAATAATCGCCAGACAGTCCGAAATAAATTTCTGGTACAGGGATATGAAAACTTCTGAAATAACAGAGAAAAAACTGGAGCTTTAATTTAAAGCAAAGGGAACACTTAGTTTAAAAGAAGGAATTTGAACCTTAAATTTTCGGGTGGTGGTGAAATTAACCATATTGTAATATCCGCTCATGGCACCAAACGGGGAGGTTAACAGGCAACCGCTACTATAGGAATGAGATTCCCCTGGCTTTATTACAGGCTTTTTGCCAATTACTCCGTCTCCTTTTACAATTTCAGTATTATTTAAGGCATCTTTTATCCTCCAGTATCGGGAGGTTAATTGTACCGAATCGTTGCTTTGATTTTCAATAGTGATTCGATAAGCGAAGGCAAATAATTTCCTGTAGCTTCTGAAAACAGAACCTTCAAAACTGGTCTCAACAGAGATCTTAATTCCTCTTGTAACTTGCTGAATCATATTAAATTATCACTTAGTATAGAGCGAACGATGCAATTATATATACCGCCCCTGCGATAATTGCTAAGGTAAAAAATATAATATTGAGCAGCATAAACTTTACAACGGTTTTAACACGGCCTTGCCCGTAAAACTTTCTCATAGCTTTATAAAGGTAAAAGATAAAAATTAAGGTTGCCAGTGTGACTCCTAACTCGGTATTGAATGTGTAATCCACAAGAAGTGCAAGGCCATAGAGCACAAAAAATGTTGTTTGCACATGAAAGGTAAAAATAAGATGTTCCATATAATTAAATGGTCGCCGTAGGTAAAGCAACCAAATGAAAAAAGCAAAAACCGGAAGGTAGAAGAATATGATAAAAGGCAACTTATTAATGAAATAATTGATGAATATCTGGGGATTGCTTTTCAATATATTCCAGTCGGTGGCTTTTTTATATATCCAATGATTAACATTCGTGTGAGGATGCTTCAGGCTGTCTAAAGCCTGTTGTGGCGAGAGCACGCTTGTTTGTTTATAATACTTCGAATAAATATTGAATTGATTACTTCTGGCTTCAAAAAAGCTCAGGCTGTCCAAAGCCGTCCAATCCTTGTAAATTTGCTTGTAGGTTATTTTTTCTTTTGCTTGTTGTGATTTGATTAGAGAGTCTAATTTAAACTCTCTTCCACCTATTTGAGGACTTGGAATATCAAGAGAATCGATGGTTTTCTGGCTGGTTTCGATCACTTCAGGATTAAGATCATTGGTTGCAGGTTGGATTTCAAAGGAATTTATAAATCCCCAGATAATAAAGAATATAATGGAGGCGCTTAGGTAAAACCTAAATGGGTTGGCATAGCGCATCCGTTTTCCCAAAATATAATCTTTCGAAATCTTTCCGGGACTAAAAAGTAATGCCTTAATAGTTCGCCGAAATCGTGAATCGTAAGCGAAAATCCCTGCAAAAAATTCATTGAAGAAATCATCAAGTGCAAGTTTTTTTGTGCTATTCTGCTGGCCACAGGCAGGACAGTATTTATCGCTTTTGTCAAGTTCGTAACCGCAGTTAAGACAGCGTTCTCCGCGATACTTTAAATGGTTTCTTTCTTCTTCCATTTAAGCTTGAGTTGGTTAGTTGGTAATATTAGTGGAGTTGGCACTGCCTAATCCAATAAGCCTGTCATAACGTGCTCCCGGACTTCGGTAGTAAACCAACACCTGATATTCATTTTCGGTTTGATAGAAGTTGCCACTAAAAAATCCTTCATCTATACTACCATCCGGCCTTTTTAATACATACTTGTAATTGTAGAAACCCTGCTTAAACAGCCTGGCCCCAACATATAAATCGGTTTCTTTATTCAAACTTAATTTGGTAGTCTGGTCGGTTTCAAAATTATTAAAATTACCATAGATGTGGATTTCACCACCGTCCAGCATGCTGTAATTCTGTAACCTGAAATGTACCCAGGAATATTCAGCTTCAATCTCCGGGTCATTAGCTTGCAGGTTCCTTACAAGAAATCCGCCATTAATATCGGGTTGATAGGTATAGGGCTCATTTGCCCTCGCCCTGTCTGGGAATAAATGGTGATGATAAAGATCGTATAATTCGATATAATTTATGTCTACTGTACTTGCACGGAGGTCTTTGTTGTCAAACTGGAGGTATTCATTGCCTCCAAAAAAAGCGGTTTCCTGATCGTAACGGTAAATTAGTTCGTTGCCAATATTATATTGAGGTTTGATGTTTTTTATCGCGGTTTTTAAATTCTGATTCTGCAGAATAAGAATCTTCACCGTTTCATTGGGGTTCTTCAAAATCAAATCGGGGGTTTCTATAGAAAAATTCACTACTTGCTTTTCATCAATAAAAGCCAGGTCCCGCGAGCGCCTTATGTTTACCGAAACCTGCGCCAGAGGTTCGTAAACCATAAATTTTCGTGAAAACACCAATTCTTTTTCAGCATTGAAGATTTTCAGCATATAATTCCCAGATACTTTCAGGCCCCGGGTATTGGAATTGGGAATTTCCAGTTCATAATGAGAATAACCCTGCAAGGTGTTGTAGGAATTCTTATAATTAAGTATTCTGACATCGTCAAAACCCTCCATGTACTCTGATTTTGAGAGAAGAGAAGGGCTCCAGTCGTAATTATAATGCTCGACCGTGTAATAATAATCGGCCTCGTCTCCTATAATATCATCAAAACTTAATTTGAACTTTTCTCCCTGTTTTAATATCGGGTTTCCGTTTTGAACAGAATTGCCATCAAACTGAATTGTGTATATATAATTTGGAGGTAGAGTTTCCTTTTCATTTTGGGCATTAAGGCCAAAAAAGCTAAAAAGAACGGAAAGTATGACGAGGATCATTTTCATTGTGCAGAAATATATTCAAAGATAATTACAATTCTCATACCGAACTTTTTAACATTTCAATTTAACAGTTTTAAAGTCCGAAAATTCTTGTTTTTATTGGGAATTGTGGGTTTAAAATTCCTAAATTTGCCTGACTTTAAAAAAAACTTTTTAACATACACTCCATCCTATGTCAAAAGACATTCGAATTAAAAGAGGATTATCTCTACGATTAGAAGGGGAGGCGGAAAAAGAGCTTGTAAAAGCTCCAAGGTCTAAGACCTATGCCATCAAACCGCCAGATTTTCATACTGTAGTACCAAAAATGGTTGTAAAGGAAGGTGCGAAACTGCTAGCCGGGGACGAGCTTTTCTATTCAAAATACACCGATGAGGTGCGTTTCACCAGTCCTGTTAGCGGGACGCTTAAAGAAATTAAGCGTGGTGATAAACGTCGCATTATGGAAATAATTATAGAAGCAGACCCCCAAGATGCTTATAAGGAATTTGGTAAAATGGACGCATCTTCAGCTGATGCTGAAGCTGTTAAAGCCAGGATTTTTGAAAGTGGCTGCGGTGCTTTTATTAATCAAAGACCTTATGATATTATAGCCGATCCCAAGGATAGCCCGAAAGCTATTTTTATTTCGGCAGTAAGTACTGCTCCCTTGGCTCCGGACTGGGGCTTTATCCTAAAAGATAAGCAGGCGGAATTCCAGGAGGGGATTAACGCACTTCAAAAACTAACTTCAGGAAAAGTTCATCTTTCATTAGACGATTCTTCGGCAGCTTCTTTAAAAGGAATTAAAGGTGCTGAGCTTCATAATGTAAGTGGTCCTCATCCAGCAGGTAATGTTGGAGTACAGATCCATAAGATCGACCCTATAAATCAGGGGGAAAGAGTTTGGACTCTTAATCCTGAGGATGTGGTGATAATAGGTAAGCTTTTCTTAACCGGACATTTAGAAGCAGATCGTACCATTGCTGTAACTGGTAGTGAGGCTGAAAACCGAAAATACTACAGTACAAAAATTGGCGCAAATGTTTCTGATTTTATAGGAGAGGTTAGCGACGATGTTCGTATAATTTCAGGAAATGTTTTAACTGGTACCAAACTTTCCAATAATCAATACCTTGGATTTCTGGATAACGAGCTAACGCTAATTCCTGAAGGAAATCAATACAGAGCCTTTGGTTGGATGCCATTTACCTATAACAACATTCATTCAAACTCCAGAACTTCACTGGCATGGTTGTTTCCTAACCGTAAATACACGCCTACCACTAATCTTAATGGAGAAGAACGTGCTTTTGTAGTTACCGGTGAAATGGAAGAAGTTTTACCAATGGATATTTTCCCTATGCAGCTTATAAAAGCCTGTATGGCCGGGGATATTGAAAAAATGGAAAACCTGGGGATTTATGAAGTTGCTCCTGAAGATTTCGCTTTGGTAGAATATATAAACACCTCGAAGATTGAAATTCAGGAAGTGATTCGTTTAGGCCTGGATTTAATGATTACTGAAGTAGGTTAAAAAGCAGGAAAAATATGGAATGGATTAGACAAAGATTAGATAAAATAAGTGAGCCTTTTGGTAAGGGGAAGAAGTATGAGAAGTATGCACCCGCTATAAATGCGATAGATACTTTTCTGTTTACCCCAAATCACACTACCAAAAAGGGAGCTCATATTAGAGATGCTGTAGATTTGAAACGAGTGATGATAACAGTTGTTATCGCTTTAATCCCAGCACTTCTCTTCGGAATGTGGAATGCAGGCTATCAATACTACAGCCAGTTAGGGGAAGCATTTACTTTTTGGGATGCACTTGGGCACGGTGCCTTGAAGATTGTTCCTATGATTGTAGTGTCTTACGCCGTTGGTCTTGGAATTGAATTTGCGTTTGCGATTTTTAGAGGTCACGACGTTAATGAGGGTTACCTGGTCACCGGGTTGCTTATTCCTATGATTATGCCAATTGATCTTCCTTTGTGGATGTTGGCTCTCTCTGTAGTATTTGCAGTATTAATAGGTAAAGAAGCCTTTGGAGGAACAGGGATGAATATCCTAAATCCCGCTTTAACGGCAAGGGCCTTCGCCTTTTTTGCATATCCTACTTATATGTCTGGTAACCAGGTTTGGGTTAGTGAGGCGAGTAATGTAGAAGCGGTTTCAGGAGAAACGGTGCTTGGTTCGCTTGCAGCCGGAGATAATGTGTCTTACAGTATGTGGGATATGTTTTACGGGATAATCCCGGGATCGGTTGCAGAGACTTCAACCTTGTTTATCCTCGCTGGAGCACTTCTTCTTATTCTAACAAAAGTTGGAAACTGGAGGATTATTCTTAGTGGTTTTGTGGGAGCTGCAGTGATGGCCTTGATTTTTAATGCACTTCCTTTCCTGGGAGTTGCAGGAAATGAGTTGACAAATTTCTATTGGGCAAATCATCTGTTAATTGGAGGTTTGGCTTTCGGAATTGTTTTTATGGCTACAGATCCGGTTTCTGCCGCACAAACCCAAAAGGGAATGTGGATCTACGGATTCCTTATCGGATTCTTCTCGATAATGATCAGGGTGTTTAACCCGGCTTATCCGGAAGGAGTGATGCTGGCAATTCTGTTGATGAATGTGTTTGCCCCTACCATAGATCACTATGTAATTCAGGCTAACATTAAACGCAGACGAAAAAGAATTAAAACTGCCACCGGGCAGGTTAAAACAGCAGTTTAGTTATGGAAGAAAAATCAGTAAATAAGACTAACAGTAACGGCTATACTTTTATGTTCGCTATTATTATGGTAGTAATAGTAGCTTCTGTATTAGCTTTTACCGCAACTTCCCTGCAGCCTACGCAAAGAGAAAACGTGCGGCAGGAAAAGATGCAAAGTATCCTCGCTACTATTGGTGTTGAAACCGATAGGGCAGGAGCTGAAGAACTTTTTGATCAATATATTAGCGAAGAAATTAGTCTTCGTGAAGATGGGTCTGTAGATGAGAGTGTAGATGCTTTCAAGGTAGATCTGGCTAAGGAGCTTAAAAAGCCCGTATCAGAGCAAATTTTTCCTTTATACATAGCTAATGTGGAAGGCGAAAAATACTATATCGTTCCTCTTAGAGGGAATGGGTTATGGAATGCCATATTTGGATACATTGCCCTTAGGGATGATGTGAATACCATTGCTGGTGCCACTTTTGATCACCTTGGAGAAACTCCAGGTCTTGGAGCCGAGATTACCAAGGAATTCTTTAGAGAAAAATTCGTTGATGAGAAAATCTTTGACGAAAGCGGTAATCTGGTTGGAGTTTCCTTAGTTAAAGGAGATATAGATCTTTCTGATAAGGATGACAATAAGGTTGATGCGATTTCCGGAGCCACTATTACTGGTGATGGGGTTTCTGATATGATCTCTGAAAGGCTTAAACGTTACCTTCCTTATTTTGAAAAGGTAAAAGATATTAAAGTAGCAATTCAATAATTATGGCTAACGAGAAAAAAAATACTTCCGAAGAAAAGGAAGCAAAGAAAAAAGAAATGATTCTCTTCATGTCTAATTCAGAAGAGAAGGAACATTTTCTATCGAAGGCGAACAGGAAATTATTGTCTGACCCGTTAGATGATAACAACCCTATTACCGTACAGGTATTGGGGATATGTTCGGCACTTGCGATCACTGTCCAGCTGGAACCGGCTGTGGTAATGGCAATTGCGGTTGTGGCTGTAATGGCATTTAGTAACATGATTATTTCTATGTTGCGTAATATGATTCCTAGCCGAATCAGAATTATTGTACAACTTGTAGTAGTAGCTTCGCTTGTGGTACTGGTAGACCAGATATTGAAAGCTTATGCTTATGATGTGAGTAAACAACTTTCGGTTTTCATTGGTCTTATTATTACTAACTGTATTGTAATGGGACGTCTCGAGGCTTTTGCTCTTGGGAACGGGGTTTACAAATCTTTCCTTGATGGAGTTGGAAACGCCGCTGGTTACGGTTTAATCTTAATTATTGTAGCCTTTTTCCGTGAACTATTAGGATCTGGTAAATTATTTGGTTTCGAAGTTTTAGGGCATAAAGGCAATACCCTTGCCGAATCTACCGGCCTGTATGCATTCGGATATGAAAACAATGGATTGATGTTGCTTTCCCCAATGGCGCTTATTGTAGTAGGGCTTATAATTTGGGTGCAGCGAGCACGTAACCGCAAACTAATTGAAGAAACCAACTAACAGCTAAAAAATTATAATAATGGAATATGTAAACTTATTTGTAAGAAGTATTTTCATAGAAAATATGGTTTTTGCTTACTTCCTGGGGATGTGTTCATACCTGGCCGTTTCTAAAACCGTGAAAACAGCTGTTGGATTAGGTGCAGCGGTAATTTTTGTACTTACCATCACTGTACCTATTAACTTCTTGCTGGATAACTACCTGTTAAGACCTGGTGCCTTGACATGGCTTGGAGCCGAATATGCCGATGTAGACCTTAGCTTTCTGAGCTTTATTATGTTTATTGCGGTAATCGCTTCTATGGTACAACTGGTAGAAATGATTGTGGAAAAATTTGCTCCTGCTCTCTATGGTGCCTTGGGTATTTTTCTTCCGCTTATCGCTGTAAACTGTGCCATCCTTGGTGGTTCATTGTTTATGCAGCAAAAAGACTTTGGCGCTATCACTGAAGCCGTTACTTATGGATTTGGAAGTGGTGTTGGCTGGTTCCTGGCTATTCTTGGAATTGCCGCCATTCGTGAGAAAATTGCATACTCAAACATACCGGCTCCGTTAAAAGGCCTGGGAATAACTTTTATTATTACCGGTCTAATGGCTCTTGGCTTTATGAGTTTTATGGGAATTAAAATATAATCGAAAAAGTAGGATTATGACAGTTGTAATAGCAAGTGTAGTAGTATTTTTAGTATTGATCCTGTTGTTGGTTTCCATTTTGCTTGGAGCCAAGGCTAAACTGGCACCTTCAGGACCGGTGACAATTAATATTAACGGAGAAAAAGATATGGAGGTAGGTTCAGGAGGAACCCTGCTTTCTACCTTAGGAGATAATAAATTATTTTTACCATCTGCCTGTGGAGGTGGAGGTACCTGTGTTCAATGTAAATGTATTGTTTCTGAAGGAGGAGGAGCTATTCTTCCTACCGAAGAGCCGCATTTTACCCGTAAAGAGATCGCGCAGGGATGGCGACTTGGATGCCAGGTAAAGGTAAAAGAAGATATGAAAATCCAGATTCCGGAAGAAGTATTTGGAATCAAGAAATGGGAAGCTACTGTAGTGAGAAACTACAACGTAGCCTCATTTATCAAGGAATTTGTTGTTGAAATTCCTGAAGAGATGGATTATAAGGCCGGTGGTTATATCCAGATTGAGATCCCTAAATGTGAAGTGAAATTCAGCGATATGGATATTACAGCCCACCCCGATGAACATCCGGGTGAGCCTGAGAAATTTAAAGAAGAATGGGATAATTTTAAGCTGTGGCCACTTGTAATGAAAAACACTGAAACAGTGGAAAGAGCCTATTCTATGGCTTCTTACCCTGCTGAAGGTCGTGAGATTATGCTTAATGTTCGTGTTGCTACCCCACCATGGGATAGGGCGAAAGATACTTGGATGAATGTAAATCCAGGGATTGCTTCATCCTATATTTTCTCCAGGAAAAAAGGAGATAAGGTAACCATTTCAGGACCTTATGGAGAATTCTTTATCAACCCAAGTGATGCAGAGATGCTTTATGTTGGAGGTGGAGCAGGAATGGCGCCAATGCGTTCTCACCTTTATCATCTTTTCCGTACCCTTAAAACAGGTAGAAAAGTGACCTATTGGTATGGTGGTCGTTCGAAAAGAGAATTGTTCTATTCTGAACACTTTAGGGCTCTGGAAAAAGATTTCCCTAACTTTAGATTCTTTCTCGCACTTTCTGAACCAATGGAAGAGGATAACTGGAAAGTGAAAAAAGATATCGATGACGAAGGAGATGGCTTTGTAGGTTTCATCCACCAGGTTGTTATCGATAACTATTTGAGTAAACACGAAGAACCAGAGGAAATCGAATTATATTTCTGTGGACCTCCGCTTATGAATAAAGCTGTTCAGAAAATGGGAGAAGACTTTGGTATCCCTGATGAGAATATCAGATTTGATGACTTTGGAGGATAATCTTTCAATAAATAATAAGCTAAAAAGACCGTCTGTGAAGACGGTCTTTTTTATTTTTGCACTATGGCTGAATTAAATGATCAGGAACTGCATAATCTTGCGATGAATATCGTAGGAAAAGACCTTGAGGAGAAAGGTTATGAATTTTTGGGGGTGAATAGTGAAATTCAAAAAGATCCCCAATTTGTTGCCCTTAAAGATAAGAAGCTACATTTTGTAATTGTTCGGGCTATAGAATATCCACATAATCCACGGGAATTTGAAATTCAGTTTTTGGAAACCATAAAACAACATGCCAAAAAGTTTAATGCCCGTACCTTTTACGCAGGTGTTGGTCTTGCTAATTCCTTGGATTACGAGAAGCCGGTTGCCCACGGTGAAGCTTATGTGGTAAACTATGAAGGCTGGCAGGAAATTTAAGAACATGAAAAAACATTTATTTCTATTACTTTCCTTGAGTCTTCTACTCTCATGTGAACCAGAAAATTCTGCCGAAAGCCTGTCCGGGAATGCCTTGGGAACAACTTATAATATTAAATATTTCTCAGAGAAGGAATTGGAAATTGAGGCCGCTCTGGATTCCATTTTTAATATTATTAATGCCTCCATGAGCACTTATCAGGATGACTCGCATATTTCCAGAATTAATAATGGAGATACAAGCATTGTGGTTGATAAACATTTTGTAAAAGTCTTTAAAGCCTCACAGAAGATTTATAAAGAGAGCGAAGGCTATTTTGATCCCACTGTTGGTAATCTTGTAAATGCTTATGGTTTTGGCCCTGAAAAACTACTTGAACAGCCTGAGCAGGCTTACCTTGATTCCCTTCATGGTCTTGTAGGCTTTGATAAGCTCCAACTGGATGCAAATAACCGTTTAATAAAGGCCAAGTCCGGAATTTATATCGATTTTAATGCCATTGCTAAAGGCTACGCCATTGATGTTATTGCTGAATATTTTGATGAAAACAATGTTTCTGATTATCTCATCGAATTAGGTGGTGAACTTGTGGCTAAAGGAAGAAATAAACAGAAAGATTCAGATTGGATTGTAGCTATAGATGACCCAGAACAGAAGGCTGGAGAAAGGACATTTCAAACAATCCTTGCTTTAAAAGACAGGGCAATGGCTACCTCCGGGAATTACCGGAAATTTATAACAGACTCCTCAGGTAATACCTTTGTGCATACCATTAATCCCCTTACCGGGCGTGCTGAAAAGACCGATCTTCTTAGCGCTTCGGTTTTAGCTGAAAACTGTACCCTTGCCGATGGTTATGCCTCTGCATTTATGGCTATGGGCTTTGAGAAAGCTGTAGCTTTGCTGAAAAAGCTTGATAATGTTGATGCGTATTTCATCTTTGTGAATAAGGGAACGCCTGAAGTCTATGCTTCTGAAGGATTTAAAAAAGCACTAAGGGATTAATTATTTATAGCAAACAGGTATGATTTCTCCTTTTACCAGGCGGTATTTGTCTATTTCTTCGGAAGATAAATTTCTGGTATAGTCAACTTCTTCAACTCTGAAACCGATACTTCTTAATTTATCAAAATAATCTCGGCCATAAACTCTCACATGATCATATTGACCAAAGATCTTTTCCCGCTCTTTTTGATCAGTAATAGAATTATCTTCAAATGTTTTTTCGCGGTCAAGATCCTGGGGGATTTGAAGAATAGCCGTGCCGCCGGGTTTTAAAATCCGGTAAAGCTCCTGCATAGCTTTATTATCATCTGGAATATGTTCCAGCACGTGGTTACAGAGTATAAAATCGAAATAGCTGTTCGAAAAGGGGAGATCACAGATGTCTGCCTTTACATCGGCCAGGGGAGAGTTGAGATCTGTTGTGGTGTAATCGAGATTACTAAGTTTTCTGAAACGTTTATAAAAAGCCTGTTCCGGGGCGAAATGAAGTACTTTTAAATTGCGGGTAAAGAAGGCGGTTTCATTTTTTAAATAAAGCCAGAGTAAACGATGGCGTTCCAGGGAAAGGGTAGAAGGAGAGAGCACGTTTTCCCGTTGCTTTACATAGCCATAAGGAAGAAATTTTTTAAAACTACTACCATCAATTGGATCTTTATATTTATTGCCGCGGAGCGCAAATTTTAAAAATGGTTTGGCGAGATAACTAAAACGAATTAACAGCGGCCTGGGAAATGCATTGAGGATTAGTTTAAACACTTTCTTCATTTAATTTACGATTCAGCTTGAGGTCCAAACATCAAACTTCGATATCTCCCCAGTTTTCCCCCGATTTAATGCGGTACAATTGCATTTCAGAAACCCCAAATTGCTTGGCCAGGACCCTGATTCGGGTTTTTCGGTTAGGATCCAGTAATTTCTTTTTGAGGATTACCGCCTGGGCATAGGTGAGTTTCGAATAAGAAACCACTTTACGTAATTTTCGCTTGTGCTTGTTTTCTTTAACTTTCGGGCTATTGTATTGATGTTGTACCCATTCTTCCTGGGTCATCCAGGCAAGGTTGGAAACCCTATTGTCGTCTTTCTGAAAATTTCGGTGAACAACATATTTATCGTTCTCTTTCTTTTGCAGAAATAATTCGGCTACTATTCTATGAATATAATAGCTTTTAGATTTCCCCGTTTTTAATTTCACCGAGAAATTGAGGTAGCCACCAATTTTACCTCCTTTAACCAGTTCTCCTTCGGGATTTCTAAGAAAACTGATCATACGTCCAAAATTGGAAACTTTATAGACAAATCTTTCCTGCCATTCTTCCTTATGTAAGGTTTTCCACCGCTCCTGTCTAAAATCTTTAATCATATACTTCGGCTCTAAATTCTACTTCCTCATCGCTCTCCATTCCTAGAGCTTCATAAATATATTTAAATGTAGATAATAATTCTGGTTTTCCGTTCACCAGGGCCACATCATGTTCAAAATGTGCACTGGGTTTGTTATCTGCTGTCAGGATGGTCCAGCCATCTGGGAGTTGTTTTATTCGCCGGGTTCCCAGATTTATCATGGGCTCAATGGCTACAACCATCCCTTCTACAAATTTTTTACCTCTTCCGCGCTTACCGTAGTTTGGCATCTCCGGATCTTCATGCATTTTTCTTCCAAGACCATGGCCTACAAGTTCCCTTACCACACCATAACCGCGACTCTCTGTATACTGCTGGATGGCATAGCCTACATCACCTACACGGTTACCTGCTTTAAATTCTCTTATTCCCACATATAAGGATTCTTTGGTTACTTTAAGTAGTTCTTTTATTTCGGGTAAAACCTCGCCAATCTCAAAAGTGTATGCATGGTCGCCATAGAATTCGTTTTTGAGTGCTCCACAATCTATAGAAATAATATCACCTTCCTGTAAAGGGGTGTCATTGGGAATTCCATGCACTACCTGTGCGTTCGGGCTCATACAAAGGGAGTTGGGGAAATCATACATTCCCAGGAATCCAGGTTCTGCTCCATGATCCCTGATGAACTCCTCTGCCAATTTATCCAAATGAAGGGTAGTGACACCGGGTTTTATTTCCGCGGCGAGCATACCAAGGGTTTTTGAAACTATAAGGGCGCTCTCCCTTAGTAACTCTATCTCTTCTCTTGTTTTAGGTATAATCATTACTATTTTTTAAAAGCGGTTAAGAAACCGTATCTCCTTTTCTGTGGTTTTTCATTTCCGGTTGTTAGTTTCTGGTAAATTTCTCCCCATCCTAACATTCCTCCTATATTTCTGTCATCGATGAAAATATCAGCAAGAATCTTTCTGCTTATTCCATTATCGAAATCTTCTTCCGGGTAACTTTTATTTATAGCATAAAATTCTATACCCCTCATTCGGCAAAATTCTACGGCCTCTTCAAGTTTTTCGCCATGCCGATAGGTCCAAAGTATTAATAAATGACCTTCCTCCTGTAGTTTTTGCAATGATTCGAAGGCAAAAAGCATAGGTTTGCCAATCTCAGGATATCTGTTCTCTACAATAGTTCCATCAAAATCTACAGCTATTGTAAGGGATTTTGGCATAATACAAAAATTAGAAAGATTAAACTATAATTTGGTTTCTGATTTTAAAAATCGGCATATGGGTTTTGGTAAGCTTTCTGACTTACAATATCAGCCAGGTCCTCTTCAAAAGTCTCTAATGCAAACTCCACGAAACGATTTACTTCTTCACCATTTTTGCGAAAAATAATCGTGGGTACCAGGTTGACTTCGTAATCTTCTTCAATATGATTAGGGGTCTCCTTATCGGGATCTACTGCTATACTCGTTAATTTGGAATAATCGTAATTTGCCAGGTCCAGGATCTTATAGAGTTTGGGAACTTCCAGTTGACTATCAGAACACCAGGTTCCCATAAAAAGAACTATTTCATAATCTGAAATATTTTCTTTAATAACTTTCATATGTTCTGCTTCTGGTTGGTAATTTTTGTATCCGCTCTCAAACCAATATGAATAAGGGCTTTGTTCCAGATCTTTTCGCTCAAATCCTCCAAGCAGATAAGTTTCCTGATTATAAGATAATTCTTCCTGAATCTCTTCGCGGCTTTCTTTTTCGCTAACTTTTTCTGTAGAAGAATTACAGTTTATAAGCAAGCCGAAGAGGATTAATACAAATTTATTCGTCATAAAATTAAATTAAAGGGTCTTGGGTCATTACATCGGGCTGGTCTATCCCCATAAGTTTTAATATGGTAGGGGCGATATCCCCAAGTTTTCCACTTTTGATCTCTTTTACATCGCTGTCCATTAAAATAAGGGGCACCGGATTGGTAGTGTGAGCCGTGTTGGGGCTTCCATCTGGATTAATCATAGTTTCACTGTTGCCGTGATCTGCAATGATTATTACTGAATAATCATTCTCGCGGGCTGCTTCAGCTACATCTTTGGCACAGGAATCCACTGTTTCGCAAGCCTTCACAGCGGCTTCGAATACTCCCGTATGTCCAACCATATCCGGGTTTGCGAAATTAAGACAGATGAAGTCGGCTGAATGTTCCTGGATTTCCGGGATGATCTTATCTCTTAACTCATAAGCGCTCATCTCTGGTTTTAGGTCGTAGGTGGCCACCTTTGGGGAGTTGCACATTATTCTTTTTTCTCCTTTAAAAGGTTTTTCACGACCTCCGGAAAAGAAAAAAGTAACGTGAGGATATTTCTCAGTTTCAGCAATTCTTATCTGTTTTTTTCCTGTGTATTCCAAAACTTCTCCCAGGGTCGATTTGATATTATCTTTTTTGAAAACAACATTAATTCCTTGAAAATTATCGTCATACTTGGTAAGGGTTACATAGTATAACAGCATTTTTTTCATATTATATTCGGGGAAATCTTCCTGTGTAAGAGCTTGGGTAAGCTGTCTTCCGCGATCTGTTCTGAAGTTGAAGAAAATTACCACATCTTTTTCACTGAGCTTAGCTACCGGTTCTCCTGCATCGTTGGTAAGAACGATTGGCTCAATAAACTCATCGCTTACATTATTTTTGTAGCTCTCTTCTATGGTTTTAGCAGCATTGGTGGTTTTAGTACCTTCGCCTTTAGTAATTAGGTCATAGGCTTTTTTTACCCGCTCCCAACGTTTATCACGATCCATGGCAAAATATCTGCCTATTACCGAGGCCAGTTTCCCATTTGTCTTTTTTAGGTGTTCTTCAATTTCGGTTATGAATCCTTTTCCCGAATGTGGATCTACATCCCGCCCATCAGTAAAAGCGTGTACGTATTTTTCTTTAACTCCGAATTCTTCCGCTGCACTGAGAAGACCTTTTAGGTGGTTGATGTGGGAGTGAACCCCGCCATCACTTAATAATCCCATAAAATGGATGGGCCGGTTGTTTTTTATGGCATAGGAAAAGGCTTCCTCGAGAACCGGTTCGTCTTTTAAGGTGTTTTTCTCTACAGCCATATTGATCTTAACCAGGTCCTGGTATACAATTCTACCTGCACCAAGATTCATATGGCCTACTTCACTGTTTCCCATCTGGCCATCAGGTAAACCTACATTCATTCCATCGGTACGTAATTCTGCGTGAGGATATTCTTTTATAACCGAATCCATAAACGGGGTGTTAGCCTTTGCTATTGCAGAGACTTTAGGGTCCTGGGTTATTCCCCATCCGTCCAGGATCATCAGTAAAACTTTCTTATTCATAACTCAATTAAATTTTGGCTATAAAGATAAAAACAAATTTTAGCCCTCGCTAAGCATCACCGACTAATGTTTTATTAAATCTACTGATGTTGCTCAATGGCTTTTTTTATCTTTTCCATGCGATTCTCAGGAGCGGGGTGGGTGCTTTGGAATTCAGGGTTGCGATTGGGGCCTGCAGCTTCTTTAAGAATTTGCATTACTCCCAACATGGCTTTAGGGTCGTATCCGGCATCTATCATTATTTTTACTCCCAGGTTATCGCTTTCTAATTCATCTCCCCTGCCATATTTCATATTGACCAGGTTCCCGATCACCGCCGCTGCCTGGCCGGCCTCCTGGCTGCCCGAACCTACAGCCACGCCGGTAATTACCGAATTGGTAAATCCCTGTTTGGCTATTCGCTCTGATGAATGCCGGCCTATGACGTGACCTATCTCGTGGCCAAGTATTCCCGCTAATTGATCTTCGTTCTCTAATTTTGAATAAAGGGCATGGGTGATAAAGACCGGACCTCCGGGAAGTGCGAAGGCATTAATGGTATTTGTATCGGTCAGCAAAAAAAAATTGTAATCATATGGGGAGGCGTTGGCAATACTATTTTGCACTAGTTTTTGTCCTGTTTCCCGCACTTTCCTTTGTTCAGCTTCCTCGGGATGTAAGCCTCCCTATTGCTGGATCATCATGGGGGTGCTTTCTTCCCCGAGGGCCATTTCCTCTTCCGTACTAAGGTCTACATATTGGGTTTCCCCAGTATAAGGATTTTCCTCTGCCCAAGTACAGAATTTCACTAGCCCAAAGATTACTATTCCTATTCCAATAATAATTCTTAAAAAACTACCTCCTCTTTTCATGACTTAAAAAATGAATAAAAATTTTAACAGAATACCTTGCTGGTTTTTATACTACATCTCTTTATTTTGCGTTGTAGCTGTTACCAAATCGGCTTATAATTGGTTGAAAGTTAGCCTGATATTGCTGAATTATGTTAAAATTTGCTCTTCAGGCCTAGTTTGCACTAATTAACGTGAAAAACGACTTTCTTGGCATATCCTTTGGAATAAATTAACAGAACCACAAAAAATTAATTTCGCCTATGATTCAAAAGATATTAACCATCACCGGGATCCTTATTTTTACTTCCGCATTTACAACCTCCTCTGATCTACCTTCAAATTCAGACTCAAATATTGAAGCTCCTACCGTTCCGGAATTGCCTTCCGAAGAAATTGTAACTTTTTCTGAAAAGGTTGCAACAGTATATAATGAATTTACTGAAAACAATCTAAGTATGCCAGCTTTAAATGTTTTTGAAAGAGCCATGGCAGGTTACACCAAACTGGATGAAAAAGGTAAGGTAGGTAATCAACTCTTAACGGTTATTGATTTTGGTCTTTCTTCCACCACGAAAAGAATGTGGATCCTTGACATGACTAATAAAAATGTATTATTTCATACTTATGTTTCCCATGGAAAGAATACCGGGGGCGAGTATGCTACTAAATTTTCCAATACGGTTAATTCCCTGCAAAGTTCTCTTGGTTTCTATGTGACCGGAAAAACCTATTACGGTAAGAACGGGCTTTCCCTTTATCTGGACGGTCAGGAAAAAGGTTTTAATCACAACGCCAGAAAGCGATATGTAGTGGTACACGGTGCAGATTATGCCGAGCCATCTTTCATAGACAGGATTGGACGTTTAGGTAGAAGTTATGGTTGTCCAGCAGTTCCAAATACCATCGCTAAAGATCTTATTGAAAGTATAAAAGGGAAATCTGTAATTTTTATCCATAAAGAAGATAAAAATTATCTGGAAAATTCTCAGTTACTTAATTCTTAAGTAGCTGTAAAATTTCTTTGTCCTGGTTGTAAATATCTTCTGCAAATCTGGTTTCATTACCCTCACGCCAGGCCGTCCAATACAAATGATAAACCTTTACATCCTTGGTTATCTTTATGGTCGTGGTTCTGCCTGAATCCAGAATTTCCTGAATTTTTTCTGAAGTATATTTTTCCTGGTCGTTTAGTAAATATTCGGCGAGGTTTAATACTCCTTCAACTCTAACACAGCCTGAGCTCTGAGCCCTCGAATTTTTCTCAAAAAGCTTTTTAGATGGGGTGTCGTGCAGGTAAATAGAATACCTGTTAGGATAAATTATCTTGACTTTTCCTAATGGATTGGCTGGTCCTGCTTCCTGCCGGTAAGTATAATTCACCACTTCCCGGCTGTTCCAGTTTATTTCTGCAGGATTTAACCTCCTACCTCTTCCGTCAAAAACAGACATGTTTCTACTAGTGAGGTAAGAGCTATTCCTTTTGGCGGCCGGGATCACATCATTCTTTTTTATTGTAGGAGGAATGGTCCAGGTCGGGTTGTATACTATATGTTCAATTTTATCTGAAAAAACAGGTGTTTTCCGTGCTTCAGTTCCTACCATTACACGATTACTGCTAATTGTATCTTTGCCCTTAACCAGATGTAATCTATAATTAGGAATATTGATAATTATATAATGATCACCCAGTTCATGAGGATGCCATCTCCAACGCTCCAAGTTCACTAATATCTGTTCGTACCGCTCTTTGTAGGTCTTATTGAGTTCTGAAATGGTTCCACCACCTATTACAGCATCGGTTTCTATCCCGTGATGTTCCTGAAACTTTCTGATGGCTTCTTCCAAACTCTTATTGTATTCATGAGTTGAATTGGGCGGAATACTGTCTATAAAATTTAATTCTTTAAGCCGTAAAGCGACCATAGCCATTCTGGAACTGGTGTCGCCCGGTTTTATACTTTCTCCAGCCTGGACCTGCGTTGGATTTTCTTCAGTTTCCATTAAGCTCCGGTAGTCCTTAAGTGATTTTTGAAGGCCTTTGTAAACTATATGTTTTGGAGCCAGGTCTTCCAGCGTGGAGGAAATGCTGTTTTCTGAAATAGCTCTTTCGAAAAGCTGGAGCAAATCGGCATTATTACTTTCAATATCCCAAATGCTGTAGAGTTTTTTGGGAGCTAACTTACCCGAATTCAAATGCCTTCCGAAAGTAAAAAAAGCATCGGTGAGTACAAGTTCCAAAAGGTCTTTTTCCTCCTGATCAAGGTTGGCAAGATTAGACAAGGCCATTTCCAGGTAATCCCCATGGTAATCATTAAACCGGAGCCCGTGATTTGTTGCGTTCTCAATACTCCGAAAGAGATCTTCCCGTAATTCCCGGTTGTTCCAGATGGGGGCATATTCCCGCTGGGAATAAAAACTGTCTACCAGTCGTATGTTTTCGAGTTGAATTCCTGCATTAGCAGTCTCCTTTTGCCATTGCTGGATTTTCTCTTCCACATTTGTCGCTGAAGAAAGATTTTTAATCTCCTCAATATCTGGAGTATTTTTGGTTTCTATTCCGGGTTCTTTTTGATCATTTCCACAGGATGTCGCGAGAATTGATATAAGAGATAAATAAAGGGCAAATCTAATAATTTTCATGTAGGTTATTTTGGAGCGGTAAAAAAACGAAGCCAGGGAAAAGACCTCCCTAATTAGTCTGCTTTTACATCCTGGTAAGATTCATTTCGTTCAAATTGTATTTCAGCATAAGGGCAAAGCGGATCTATTTTTAACCCCTGTTCCCGAGCAAATTCCACAGCTCTTTTAAGCAGTTTCCCTGCTATACCCTGTCCTTCCAGTTCCTCATTAACCTCAGTATGGTCTATGGTGAGAATATCGTTTTCTTTATGGGTATAGGTGAGTTCAGCATAAACACCATCATTGTTTTCCAGGTAGAACATTCCCCGGGTTTGAGTTTCCTTATGTTTAATATCCATATTATTTCTTTAATATATCATCTACAATTCCGTAATCGATAGATTCTTCTGAATTCATCCAGTAATCGCGGTTGAAATCCTTCATTACTTTTTCTATAGGCTGACCACAGTTTTCTGAAAGAATGCGGGCACTCAGTTCTTTTATTTTTAGTATTTCGGCGGCCTGAATTTCTATATTGGAAGCCTGGCCCCGTGCTCCACCCATAGGTTGATGGATCATCACCTTGCCATGAGGTTGGATAAGTCTTCTTCCTTTGGTGCCACCAGATAAAAGAATGGATCCCATTGAAGCTGCCAGGCCGGAGCAAATGGTGGAAACGGGACTTCTAAGCCCTTGCATAGTATCATAGATCGCAAACCCATCGGTTACAAAACCTCCTGGGCTATTTATAAAAAACTGGATTTCCTTATCGCTTTCCATGTCCAGGTACAAGAGACGATCGATCACATGCTTAGCGGTCTTGTCGTTTACTTCTCCCCAAAGGAATACTTTTCGTTTCTCTAAAAATTTTGCATCTATTAGGTCCTGAATTTTTCCGGGTTTATCTTTCATAATATGGAATAGTGGTTTTAATTTATTAAGCTAAAAATAAGGCTATTTTGATAGAAAAACTTCTTTTTCCTGAGGCATTTAACAAGACTTTATACCTATATAAGGGAAACAAAAGCATAGCCTGCTGAAGGTGATTTGATAGGTTGTTGCTTTTGGCCCTTGAATCAAAGTTCAAACTTGATGTTTTTAGGCTTAGTAAATTCTGCAGAGGTTGAACAGAGAAGAGAAGGGGCTTCAATCGGGACAAGTTTCCCGTCCGATCGCATTATTTCATAAAAAAACCTCCACAAAAATTGTAGAGGTTTCTTAGAGCGGGAGACCGGGTTCGAACCGGCGACATTCAGCTTGGAAGGCTGACGCTCTACCAACTGAGCTACTCCCGCAATACGAATGCAAATATAATCTTAAAGGGAAATAAATTCCAAATAATTCTGAACTTTAGATTCATTATTTCTTAAAGAATAATTCCCGAATAGCCCCCGAAAAGCAGCTTCCATATATATAGCTTTGAAAATCAATATGTACCGAATTAAATTTATTTTTTTTGAACTTTTTTATAAAATGAGATTTCTAAGGCAAATAAAAAAAACCGGGATCTAATGAAGATTCCGGCTTTTGAATAATTATATTTTCTGAAAACTAGGCGTTCATCGAAATCAGGAATTCTTCATTGTTCCTGGTTTGTTTGAAACGCTGTTCAATAAATTCCATTGCTTCAATTGGATTCATATCAGCAAGATATTTGCGTAGTACCCACATACGCTGAATAGTGTTATCGTCCAATAATAAGTCGTCGCGACGTGTACTGGAAGAAGTAAGATCTATTGCCGGGAAGATTCTTCTGTTGGCAATCTTTCTGTCAAGTTGTAGTTCCATATTACCGGTTCCTTTGAATTCTTCAAAGATAACTTCATCCATTTTGGAACCTGTATCGGTAAGGGCCGTTGCAATAATGGATAGGGAACCACCATTTTCGATATTACGGGCAGCACCAAAGAAACGTTTTGGTTTGTGTAGGGCATTAGCATCTACACCACCACTAAGTACCTTACCACTGGCAGGTTGTACCGTGTTGTATGCCCGGGCAAGCCGGGTAATAGAATCCAGAAGTATCACTACGTCGTGGCCACATTCTACCAGGCGCTTGGCCTTTTCTAATACGATATTTGCAACACGAACGTGTTCGTGGGCTTCCTTATCAAAAGTTGAAGCAACTACTTCCCCGCGAACATTACGTTGCATGTCAGTAACCTCTTCAGGACGTTCATCGATAAGAAGAACGATTTGATATACTTCAGGATGGTTCGCAGCAATAGCATTGGCGATATCCTTAAGCAACATTGTTTTACCGGTTTTTGGCTGGGAAACTATCATTCCCCGCTGTCCTTTTCCTATAGGAGAGAAAAGGTCCATAATTCTTGTTGAAATAGAACTCTGCTTATCTGCAATATTGAATTTTTCCTTAGGGAAAAGTGGGGTTAAGTGTTCAAAAGAAACCCTGTCTCTCACTACCTGTGGATCCAAACCATTGATCTTGTTGATCTTGATTAAAGGAAAATATTTTTCTCCTTCTTTCGGTGGACGGATCTGACCTAAAACCGTATCTCCGGTTTTAAGACCAAATAATCTTATCTGGGATTGTGATACATAAATATCATCTGGAGAAGTAAGGTAGTTGTAGTCTGAAGACCTCAGGAATCCGTAGTTATCCTGCATGATATCCAGTACTCCCTCACTTTCTATTATCGCATCAAATTCATAATCGGGTTCGCGATAGCGATTGCGACTGTCACGGTTTCCTGCGTCCCGGTTATTGTCACGATTGTTATTGCTGTTATCGCGATTTCCATTGTCACGGCCCGAAGTATTTTTACTCCGGCTATCCTGCTTGTCTCTTTGATTTCCACGATTGTCATCCCTGGAGTCTTTAGAAGAACGCTTATCCGGTCTTTTGTTTTCTCTGGCCTGAGGTTTTTCTCTTTCTGGTCTCTCCGGCTGAGATTTAGTTCGTGGTTTTTCTTCTTTAGGGGAAGAGTCTTTTTGACTGTGTCGTGGTGGTTTTTTCTCGCTGCCTATTTTTCCGGGTTTTTTCTTCTGTGGTTTTTCTGAAGATTCAGAGCTTTTAGGGCGCTCCTCGGCCAAAACCTCCTTAGCAATTGCCGGGTTGGCAGCCTGGTGATCTAAGATTTGATAAACAAGATCTGATTTTTTAAGGCTTCTGAATTTAGGAACTTTCAATGACTTAGCGATTTCCTGAAGTTCAGGTAGCTTTTTAGCTTTTAATTCTGAAATTTCAAACATGAATAATTAAGAATAAAATTGTATTTGGGTTGATTAAAACTTCTCGTGGAAGAATCGAAAAAATTTGGAGACTTAAGTAACCTGTTTAGAACCGGTTACGATTTGTTTCTGCAATTATACGACTTTATTTTAATATTTAAAGTGGAATTTTCTAAAGAATCTATTATTTTTGTGGCGAATTGTAACCCCGATATGCTACAAAGAATACAGACTGTTTATTTGTTACTGGCTGCTATTATTAGCGGTGGATTGATTTTTTTATTTCCACTTTGGGAAAATTCAGAGGGTAACACCGTGTATGCTAACAATGAACTAATGGTTTTTATTATGTTCATTTCTTCGGCATTGCTTTCATTGGTGAGTATCTTTATGTTTAAAAACAGAAAGCTTCAGTTTGTGCTGGGGCGTTTAAATATACTTTTAAACTTTTTTTTACTAGGAGTGTTTGTTTATTGGTCGCTAAGCTTATCCGGAGAGGTGATAATCTCAAAGAAGGATATTGGGATGTTTCTTCCAATAATTTCTATCGTTTTTCTTGTTTTGGCCAATAAGGCCATTAAAAAGGACGAAGATCTCGTAAAATCTGTGGACCGATTACGATAAGCCTATCATCTTAGTAGTATTAGTGCGTGAAAACCCGGAACGAAAGTTTCGGGTTTTTTAGTTTTTGTAAGTATAGCGGAATCAATTTGGTATGTCTTTATGAACTCCTAAATGTTTGGAGTTGAGTATATTGATTCTCCCTCGTCATTACGAGCGGCGTAGGAGCGTGGTAACCTTTAGATCACAAGTGTTTCGTGAAATTATTAGAACAGATTGCTTCAGTCGTGGCTCTATCCCAATGACGCGAACCTTCTAAATGTATACTGCTTACTGGGACTGTCTACTTACTTTTTAACTCTATCACCTCTAAATCCTTGATTTCCGCAGCGTCAATTTTAAATCTAAGCATAGTGCGTTTTTTATGAAAGCCCTGTTTTCCGGCTGCGCCGGGATTCATGTGAAGCAGGTTTAGTTGTTTGTCGTTCATCACCTTTAGGATATGGGAGTGGCCACAGATAAAGAGTTTAGGTGGGTTTTTTCTAATTTCTTCTCTTATTGCCGGAGAATATCTGCCTGGATAACCACCTATATGGGTTATCCAAACATCTACTCCTTCGCACATAAAACGTTGGTGAAGCGGAAACTCTCTTCTTATTTCTGCTCCGTCAATATTTCCATATACGGCTTTTAGTGGTTTTATTTTCTGAAGCGCATCGGTAACAGCAAGGGTACCGATATCTCCGGCGTGCCAAATTTCATCGGCCAGTGCAGCATAGTGGAGGATTCTTTCGTCAATATAGGTATGGGTGTCACTTAAGAGCAGGATTTTTTTCAAAACTATTTTTTCTGGTTTAAACTTATTTAAATCCTCGGCTTGGGAGAATTTCAGCTTGTGATAATTGCCTTATCTTTGCAGTTCGAAAATATAGAAAAATAATTTCATTGGCTTGAGGTATTTTATAGAACTGGCATATTTTGGAAAGAGGTATCACGGCTGGCAAAACCAACCTGATGCAATTTCGGTACAGGAAAAAATTGAAATGGCCCTCGGTAAATTATTTCAAAAAACAATAGAAATAACCGGTGCTGGCAGGACTGATGCCGGAGTACATGCAAAGCAGATCTTTGCACACTTCGATATTTTGGAAGAAATAGATACGGAACAGCTTCAGTATAAACTCAACTCTATGCTTCCTAAAGATATTGCAGTAAATGATATTTTTAAAGTGGAACCCTTGGCTCACGCCCGGTTTGATGCATTAAGCCGAAGCTATGAATACCTTATAATTAATAAAAAGGATCCTTTTTTGATGGATCGTGCCTACTTCCTAAAGAAAAGTCTTGATGTAGATAAAATGAATCAGGCCGCAGAGATCTTAAAAACTTATACTAACTTTAAGTGTTTTTCGAAGTCGAGAACCGATGTAAAAACCTATAATTGCAAAATTGAGGAGGCCCGGTGGGAGTGGAATGGCGAAATCTTAAGATTCAGCATCACAGCCGACAGGTTTCTGCGCAATATGGTGCGGGCTATTGTGGGAAGTTTAATTGAAATTGGATTGGGGAAAACTTCGGTAGATAACTTGCACGAAATAATTAAAAGTGAAGACAGGAGTAAAGCCGGGACTTCGGTTCCTGCAAAGGCTCTTTACCTCACAAAGGTTACTTATTCAAAAATAGCAATAGAGTAAATGGCATCTAAATCTGGAAATGCATTCGATTTTAATTTGTTTAAGCGTCTGCTTAAATATACCAACCCTTATAAGATAACATTCTATTTTGTTGGAGTTGCCGCTGTTCTGCTATCCTTTTTTGCAGTACTCAGGCCATATTTGCTTCGTGTTACTATTGATGATGCTATTATGCCGGCTGAATATGAGAACCTGGTGTTCTATGTAGCTCTTATGGCCGGGATTCTTCTACTTGAAGTTATTTTTCAGTTTCTATTTATATACTATGCAAACTGGCTGGGGCAGGAGGTTGTTCGTGATTTGCGGGTCAATCTTTTCAGGCACATGCTTAAGTTTAAAATGGCCTACTACGATAAATCTGCCGTGGGAAGACTCGTTACCCGGGCGGTAAGCGATATTGAAACCATTGCCAGTATCTTTAGCCAGGGACTTTTTATGATCATCAGTGATATTCTTAAAATGCTGGTGGTTGTCGCATTTATGTTTTACCAAAGCTGGCAACTAACCTTACTGGTGCTTACTGTTTTGCCAATAATTATGTATGCTACCAGGGTGTTTCAACGTAAAATGAAGGTAGCTTTTGAAGAGGTGCGTACCGAGGTGGCGAATCTCAATACCTTTGTGCAGGAACGCATTACCGGAATGAAGATCGTACAGCTTTTTACCCGTGAAAAAGCCGAATATAAAAACTTTAAAGAAATTAATGATAAACACCGTAACGCCTGGGTGAAAACTGTATGGTATAACTCTATTTTCTTCCCAATTGCCGAAATGGCCACTTCTATTACCATTGGTCTTATTGTTTGGTTTGGAGGGCTAAGAGCAGTGGAAGGTGATGTAATTACTCTGGGAATTATCGTGGCTTTTATTGAGCTTTCCCAAATGCTTTTCAGGCCATTGCGTCAAATCGCCGACAAATTTAATACGCTTCAAATGGGGATGGTCGCTGCTAATCGTGTCTTCGGAATTTTAGATACCGAATCTTCCATTAAAGATGAGGGAAAAATAGAGGTGACAAATCTTAGTGGTGAAATCGAATTTAAGGATGTTCGCTTCAGCTATGTTGATGATGAAGAAGTGTTGAAAGGTATCTCCTTTAAAGCTAAACCCGGGGAAACCGTCGCGATTGTTGGTGCAACCGGTGCGGGGAAATCTACCATAATCAATCTGCTCAACAGGTTTTATGAAATAGACAGCGGAAAGATTCTGGTTGACGGAACTGATATCAGAGATATAAATCTGAAATCGCTTCGATCTCAAATTGCTGTAGTACTCCAGAGTGTATTTTTATTTGCAGATACCATTCTGCACAATATCACGCTTAATGATCCGGATATCTCCGAAGAAGATGTGGTGACCGCGGCAAAACAAATAGGGATTCACGAGTTTATTAATACATTGCCAGGTGGTTATCATTATAACGTAAAGGAAAGAGGAGCGATGCTTTCTTCCGGCCAGCGACAATTAATCTCCTTTCTGCGGGCATATATGAGCAATCCGAGTATCCTGGTATTGGATGAGGCTACGTCTTCGGTAGATACCTATAGCGAGCTGCTTATCCAGGAAGCTACCGATAAGATCACCCAGGGACGTACCTCAATCGTTATTGCACACAGGTTGGCAACCATTAAAAAAGCAGATAAGATTATCGTGATGGATGAAGGCAGAATCATGGAAATAGGCACGCATTCCGAACTGCTTAAAAAGGAAAAGGGCTATTATCGAAATCTTTATGAGGTGCAATTTATGGCTGAAGAACCCCTGGGTTAACTAAGGTCTTCTTTGATTTTCGCGGTAAGTTCTTTGGTGTTTTCAAACATCACGAATTCTCCGTCTTTGATGTAAGAGATCTGGCCGGTTTCTTCACTTACCACCAGGGCTAGAGCATCTGTTTTTTCGGTTATGCCTACGGCTGCCCGGTGTCTTAGACCAAAACGCAAAGGAATTGCCCTGTCATTGGATACCGGTAAAATAACACGCGTGGCGGTTATCCTGTTCTCTTCAATGATTATTGCACCATCATGCAAGGGAGAATTTTTGTAAAAAATTGATTCGATAATGGGTTGATTGAGCTCGATATACATATCGTCCCCGGAATTCTTTACAAAATCCAGATTGGTGCTCTTCTGAATTACCATTAAAGCCCCGGTATAAGTACGCCCCATGCTTTCACAGGCACTTACAATGGCATCGACATTGGTGGTGGTTTCGAGGTCATCCTTGATGAAACGTAAATTCCTAAAAAACTTTCCTTTTTGGGTGAAATTGGTGGAGCCTATCATTAAAAGAAATTTTCGGATCTCCTGTTGAAACACTACGATCAGAGCGAACATACCTAATCCAATAAACTCTCCGAGCACGCTGCTTAAAAGTTCCATCTGTAGCAATTGGGTAACCATTCCAAAAAGCAGAACGATTACGATCCCAATAAAGATGTTTACCGCTACAGTTCCCTTGATAAGCTTGTAAAGATAAAACAGCAGAAGTGCTACAAGAACGATATCTACAATATCAAGAATGCGCAGATTTAGAATATCCAAATTAAAGGGCTTTTGTGTAAAAATAGAAAATTAACGAGTATTAGCACACCTGGGAGTGTAATTTTACACATTCTACGGCTTCCTTTACATCGTGAACCCTTAAAACAGAAGCTCCGCGGTCCAAGGCCAGACTGTTAAGCACAGTGGTTCCGTTGAGGGCTTCCTTTGCGCTTATACCCAGACTTTTGTAAATCATTGACTTGCGGGAAATGCCCACCAGGAAAGGTAAATCAAGGTTTTTAAAGAGTTCCAGGTTTTTAAAGAGTTCAAAGTTCTGGGCGGTGGTTTTGGCAAAACCGAATCCGGGGTCGGTAATAATGTCATTTATCCCATGGCGGCGGGCAAGTTTAATTTTTTCTGAAAAATAATAAATGATATCCAGCGACAGATCTTTGTATTCGGTTAGGCCTTGCATGGTCTTTGGTGTTCCGCGCATATGCATCATGATATAAGGCACCTGGTGCTTAGCAACGATAGCCATCATATCTTCATCCAGGCTTCCTGCTGAAATATCATTGATAATAGCCGCACCTGCCTTAATGCTTTTGTCTGCAACTATTGCCCTAAAAGTATCTACTGAAATTATTACCTCCGGAAAATTTTTTGTCAACAAATCAATGGCTGGAAGTACCCGATTAAGTTCTTCTTCGGTGGAAACATCATCGGCGTTGGGACGACTGCTATATCCGCCAATATCCAGGAAAGTAGCACCCTCTTTCAACATTTTTTCTGCTTTCCTGAGAAGAACAGATTCTTCTGCAATTCTGCTTTCCGCATAAAAAGAATTAGGGGTGAGGTTAAGAATCCCCATAACCCTTGGCTTAGAGAGGTCTATGAGATTGCCTTTGCAATTTATTGTCATTGATAATTAGGTTTTTGGTGCTTTTAAAAATACCCTCTTTCAGGAGCCTTTAATAAAATTTTTGACTATCTGAATTATTTGTCGAAATTTACGCAAATTAGAATTTCTAAATGCAGCATACCTTAAAACAATACGACGCGGTGATCGATACCTGCCGCGCGTTGTTTGCCAACAAAATGAAGGATTACGGCAGTGCCTGGCGAATCCTGAGGCTCCCGTCTCTAACCGACCAGATTTTTATCAAAGCACAACGTATTCGCCAGCTTCAGGAGTCGGATATCAAGAAAGTAGATGAAGATGAGAAGTCTGAATTTATAGGTATCATCAATTATTCGGTGATGGCTTTGATTCAGCTGGAGAAAGGAGTGGCCACCCAACCCGATCTTGATGCAGAAACTGCGGTAGCGCTTTACGACGAAAAAATTGCCGAAACCCGGCAGCTTATGCTTAATAAGAATCACGATTACGGTGAGGCCTGGCGAGATATGCGTATTAGTTCTCTCACAGATCTTATTATTCAGAAGCTTCTTCGGGTAAAACAAATTGAAAATAACAAAGGCCAAACCCTCGTTAGCGAAGGCATTGATGCCAATTATCAGGATATGATCAATTATTCAGTTTTTGCGCTTATCTTGTTTGCAGAAGCCGGGGAGGAGTAAAGCAATTAAATAAAGTTTGATATGAAATTACTTGTTGGAATCGCCAGAGTACTGGTTGGAGTTTTATTTATTTTTTCAGGATTTATTAAACTCAACGACCCGGTAGGTTTTTCATTTAAACTTCAGGAATATTTTGGAGAGAATGTGCTCAATCTGGAGTTTCTAATTCCTTTTGCACTGGTAATCGCGATCATTCTGGTAGTTTTTGAACTGGTACTGGGAGTGATGCTACTTATTGGCTACCTGCCTAAATTCACGATGTGGAGTCTTTTGCTCATGATCCTCTTCTTTACTTTTTTAACCTTTTATTCGGCGTATTTCAATAAGGTTACCGATTGCGGATGTTTCGGAGATGCGATTCCACTTACCCCCTGGCAATCTTTCTTTAAAGATGTAATCCTGCTGTTGCTTATTATTTTTCTATTTGTGAAGATTAAATACCTTACTCCTGTGTTGGCACCGGTTTCACATAGATGGGTCATCTTTTTGTTTTTTATGCTGAGTTTTATGTTCGCCTATTATGTGCTAATGCATCTGCCCGTTTTCGATTTTAGGGCCTATAAAGTAGGTAACAATATCAAGGAACAGATGGTAGTGCCCGAGGATGCACCCAAGGCTGTTTTTGAGTATAATTGGAAATTTCTTCAGAATGGGGAAGAACTGGTAATTACCAATAGGGGTGAATATCCGCAGGTTGATGGAGAATTTATTGATGTGGAAACTCAACAGCTCAGGGAAGGTTATGTGCCACCAATTACTGATTTTCAGATAGAAGATGATGGAAAAGATATCACCGATGAGGTGCTTTCTGAAGAAAAAGTTTTGCTGATAGTCGCTTATGACCTTCGAAAGACCGAATTGTCTGGTTATAAGTCTGTTAAAGAACTTAGTGAAGAAGCCTTAAATAAAGGGTATCGCGTAGTTGGTCTTACCGCTTCGGGAGAAAATGAACGCAGCAATTTGATTGAAAGATACGAGCTTAACTTTGATTTTTACCAAACCGATGAAACTGCTCTCAAGGCTATAGTGCGCTCCAATCCTGGAATTCTTACCCTGGAACGTGGTACTATCACCCAAAAGAAGCATTGGTATGATGCTGGGGATATAAAATTATAAGTCAATCCTAATAATCATTAAAGAATTGGTAAAAACTCCTGTTTAAGGCAGGAGCATTACTCCTATGTGCAGGCTATTGGATATATTTGTGATATGCGGAAGTTTTATTTCCGAAGAAAATAAATGTAAAATATCCCTCTGCGGAAAAATAAAGAATTATGAGAAAGAATATAGTAGCCGGAAACTGGAAAATGAATAATGACCTGGCCGAAACCGAAGAACTTTTAGGCCATCTGAAAATGCAGCTGGTAAAAGAGCCTGAAGCTGAAGTTATGGTGGCTCCTGCCTTTACAAATTTATATACAGCTTTTAGAGTATTAAAGGATACGCCTGTGATCGTGGCTGCCCAGAATATGCACCAGGCAGAAAGCGGAGCCTTTACCGGGGAAGTTTCAGCAAAAATGCTAAAGAGTATTGGGGTTAATACCGTTATTCTTGGGCATAGCGAACGCAGGGCACATTTCCACGAAACAAACGAGATACTTGCAGATAAGGTGAACACTGCTATAGAACAAGAAATGCGGGTGATTTTCTGTTTTGGTGAAGAACTTGAAGATCGCAAAAACGGAAGTCATTTTGATCTTGTAGCCAAACAACTAAAAGAAAGCCTTTACCAGATTTCAGAAGAAAACTGGAAAAATATTGTATTGGCATATGAGCCGGTTTGGGCCATTGGAACCGGAGAAACTGCCAGTCCAGAGCAGGCCCAGGAAATGCATGCTTATATAAGAAAGAATATAGCTGAAGCTTTTAACGATGAGATCGCAGAGAATGTTTCTATCCTTTACGGAGGAAGTGTTAAGCCAGATAACGCTGCAGAAATCTTTGCTAAGAAAGATGTGGACGGCGGACTTATTGGAGGAGCCAGCCTAAAAGCGATCGATTTTCTTAAGATCGTAAATTCATTCTAAGATGGTGGGGAATTACTTCGAATTCAGGTTTAAAATAGAGCCGCTGCAGCCGGGTTCAGAGATTCTTGTGGCCGAATTGGGTTACCTGGGATTTGAAAGTTTTGTGGAAGAAGAAGATGGGGTCACCGCTTATATTCCCGTAGAGGAATATGAAGAAGACCTGCTTGCCCAGGTGCACATCCTGCAATCTGATGAGGTGGAGATCTCGTATTCGAAGAGTGAGATTGAAAAAGTGAACTGGAACGAAGAATGGGAAAAGAATTTCAGTCCTATCGTGGTAGATGATCGGTGTAGCATCCGGGCTACTTTCCATCCTTCGGCAGAAACGGAATATGAGATCGTGATTGACCCCAAAATGTCCTTCGGAACAGGTCATCACGCAACTACCCATTTGATGGTTCAGCATATCCTGAAGAATGACTTTACCGATAAGAATGTGCTGGATATGGGTTGTGGGACAGGGGTATTAGCGATTCTTGCCAGTTTGAAAGGCGCACATTTTGTAGATGCCATCGATATTGATAACTGGTGTTTCCAGAACAGTCTGGAAAATGTAGAGCGCAATAGCTGCGATAATGTAAGTGTGGAAGAAGGTGGTGCGGAATTACTGGAAGGTCGGAAATACCATATTATTCTGGCGAATATTAACAGGAATATCCTACTACGTGACCTTCCCGTATATGTTGAATCCCTGGAAGCAAAAGGAGAACTATATCTTAGTGGATTTTATGATGATGATATATCGGCTATCCGGAAAGCCTGCGAGGAGCTTGGCTTAAAATATGTTGAACATCTCGAAAGGAATAACTGGGTAGCGGTAAAGTTTTCTAAATGAGTTTTTTATTACCTTTGATGTCCTAAAATTTGATGATGATGAGTACTAAGGAAGAAGTTTTAGAAAAAGTTGTTAGAAAAACTAAAAAGAAGAAGCAAAACGAGATTGTTTTATATAACGATGATTATAATACTTTTGATCACGTTATAGAAACCCTTATTTATGCCTGTGATCACACCCCTGAACAAGCAGAACAGTGTTCTTTACTTGTTCATTACAAAGGGAAGTGTACCGTGAAAACGGGGGTTTATGAAGATCTCAAGCCGCGCTGCTCCAAATTGCTGGATGCCGGACTGAGCGCAGAGATAATTTAGTTTAAAAAAACTTCTGGTTTCTTTTTCAAAATTTAAAATAAACAATATATTTGCAGCCGCTTAACCAATTAGGAAAAGCAATATTAAATGGCCTTGTGGCGCAACTGAATAGCGCACCTGATTACGGCTCAGGAGGTTCCAGGTTTGAATCCTGGCAAGGTCACTCTTAAGATTAACAAATCTTATCAAAACCACGCAAATCTTAGGATTAGCGTGGTTTTTTAGGT
>NZ_DATCSO010000104.1:0-9779 GCF_036568425.1 Salegentibacter sp.
AATAAAGGGGTGGAAGACCGGTTTCGAACCGGCGACCTCCGGAACCACAATCCGGCGCTCTAACCAGCTGAGCTACAACCACCATTTTAATTGCGGTTGCAAATGTAATTTATTTCTACTATTTCCCAAAGAAAAAAATCATTTTCAAGAGTAAAAAAAATCAGATCAAATCAAAAAGTGAATCCACCGCCACGTAACGTTCAGCCGTAAATCCCTCAGCGTGTTCGGTATTGATCAGTCTCCCAAGGTCTCTTGCTCTGTAAGTAATACTGTCTAAAAAATTGGCGCTGGAAATCGGAGTTTGTGGTTCTTTTGAATTCTGGTCGAAGAATTGAGTCTTATAGGCCAGAACCGATTCCAGCTTCTTATCCATATAGCCCGTAATATCCACTACCAAATCAGGCTCCAGGTTTTTCCACTGGATGTAATGAAAAACCTGCTTAGGCCTCCATTCCTTCTGGCTCTTACCGTCATTAATAGTTTCTATTTTCCGCAATCCGCTGAGAAAACAGGCATCACTAACCAGTTTGGCACCTTTTCCATGATCTATATGCCTGTCTTCAACGGCATTGCAAAGCACGATCTCCGGGCGGTATTTTCTCAGTATCTTTATGATCTCCAATTGATGCGAGGTATTGTTTTGAAAAAAGCCATCGCTGAATTCCAGGTTATGCCGCATTACCACGCCCAGAATTTCGGCAGCAGCTTTTGCTTCCTTATCCCGGGTTTCGGCAGTACCTCTAGTGCCCAGTTCGCCCCGGGTAAGATCCAGAATCCCCACTTTCTTACCGCGGTCTACCTCTTTTGCGATAGTTCCTGAGCAACTTAATTCCACATCGTCAGGATGGGAGCCCACGGCTAATATATCTAACTTCATCATATTTACTTTCTGATTGCCTTTAACGCCTGTTCCAGATCCTCCATGAGATCCTCCTTCTCTTCTATTCCAACAGAAAACCTCATCAAACCATCCTTTATTCCCTGTTTCTCTCGTTCTTCTTCGGAAAGAAGTCCGTGGCTGGTTTTAGCCGGGGAAAGAATAGTAGATTCCACGCCGGCAAGACTCATCGAAGATTTTATCAAATTCAATTTCTTCTGAAACAGATCAGCATCAAGACCTTCACGAAGTTCAAAAGACATCATGCCTCCAAAACCGTGCATTTGTTTTTTGGCAATTTCGTGATCGGGATGAGATTCAAGGCCGGGATAATACACTTTGGCAATATCAGGATGGGTTTCAAGAAATTTCGCCAGGCTCAGGGCATTTTCATTCTGAGCTCTTACCCGAATTCCCATGGTTTTCAGACTACGTTCAAGGAGCCATACCGTATACTCACTTAGGCTGCCTCCAAAATTTTTAGCCAACTGAAAGATGGTATCCGTTTTTTCTTCCGAAGAGATCACGGTTCCGGCTAGAATGTCGCTATGGCCGCCCATATATTTCGTGGCCGAATGTATAACAATATCAATCCCAAGATCAATTGGATTCTGGTTTACCGGGGAAGCAAAAGTATTATCTATCATACTCACGAGTCCATGCTTTTTAGATATTTGGGCAACCGCTTCGATATCGGTCACCGTAAGCAATGGATTTGATGGTGTTTCTATGTAAATTACTTTTGTATTCGGCATGATCTCCTCCTCAAAAGAAGAAGGCTGAGAATCCTGCGTGAAGGTATATTCAATCCCAAATTTATCGAACTCCTCGGTTACCAGGTTGCTGGTGCCACCATATAAAGTATTCTGTAATACCACGTGGTCCCCTTTATGCAGGAAAGCTAACAAAGCAGTGCTTACCGCGGCCATACCGCTTCCAAAAATCAAGGCTGCCTCCCCATGCTCCAGGGCAGCCATTTTTTTGGCCAGGGCCACCTGGTTTGGGGTATTAAAATATCTTGGATATCGTTTTACCTCAACATCTTCAAAAGCATAGGAAGTGGCCATATACAAAGGAGAAACTGCCCCTTTAAATTCTTTATCTTCCAGTTCGCCGCTGTGAATGCAAATGGTATTTATTCCGGAATATTTTTTTGTCATTATAAAGTCTGTAAATTAATTTTTAAAAATTTCCTCTAAAATAAACATAAGCCCATAGTTTACCAGCATTTCCTTTATTTTTCTTCCCTGTTTTATATCTTTATATGGCAAAAACACAAAAGAAAATGAAATTACTGTTTACCAATATAAAAGAACTGTTACAGGTAAGGGACACTCCTGTGGATAAACTCTCGGGAAAAGAGATGAAGGAACTGCCCAGCCTTAAAAATGCCTGGTTGCTTATTGAAAATGATAGAATAGCCGACTTCGGAAAAATGGAAAATCTTTCTGAAATCAAAGCTGATGAGACTATTAATGCACAGGGAAAAATGATTCTTCCAGCCTGGTGCGACTCGCATACTCATATTGTTTACGCCGGAAACCGGGAACAGGAATTTGTAGATCGCATCAACGGGTTAAGCTACGAAGAGATCGCCAGGCGTGGCGGCGGGATTCTTAATTCGGCAAAAACCCTGAAGGAAACGCCGGAAGAGGAAGTATACCGGCAATCGGCGGAACGCCTGGAGGAAGTCATGAGCCTGGGAACAGGCGCAGTGGAGATTAAATCGGGATACGGCCTTACCAAAGAGGGAGAACTCAAGATGCTTCGGGTGATAAAAAGGTTGAAAGAAAATTACAATATTCCCATCAAAGCAACCTTCCTGGGGGCGCATGCCCTTCCAAAGGAATATGATGGAAATACTTCAGCGTACATAGACAAAGTGATAGATGAAATTCTGCCTGAAGTGGCTAAAGAAAAGCTGGCAGAATACATCGATATTTTCTGTGAGCAGGGCTATTTTACGGTGGAGGATACCAACCGCTTGCTTTCCGCTGCAAAGAATTACGGGATGAAGCCCAAGATCCACGTCAACCAGTTCCACGCCATAGGCGGAATTCAGGCAGGAGTAGAACAGGAAGCCTTGAGTGTAGACCACCTGGAGGTAATGCGGCCTGAAGATATTGAAAGCCTAAAAAGCACATCGACTATGCCGGTTGCACTGCCCACCTGTTCGCTTTATTTGAGTATTCCCTACACGCCGGCCCGCGACCTCCTCGATGCGGGATTACCCCTGGCTCTCGCTACCGATTTTAACCCGGGCAGCACCCCCAGCGGAAATATGAACCTGGTGGTTTCCCTGGCTTGCATCAAGATGAAAATGACTCCGGAAGAAGCCATCAATGCGGCAACCATTAACGGTGCCTACGCGATGGAACTCAGCGAGACCCACGGCAGCATCACTAAAGGAAAAAAGGCAAATTTCATCCTTACCAATGAAATTCCATCCTATGCTTTTCTTCCTTATGCCTTTGGAACCAATTCCATCGAATCTGTATATATTAATGGTCAAAAAGTGTAAGTATGGAAAGCCTGAAGCTCTATAATTCTAAAACGGTAGAAAAACTGTTCTCCCCACGAAAAGGAGAAACCAAATTTGGAGAAAAGATCGCATTCCTCACTGATCTGGAAACACTTAAAAAGCATCCCGCAAAATTCGTACTCTTCGGAATCCCGGAAGATATAGGGGTTCGTGCAAACCACGGAAAACCGGGAACTTCAGGTGCATGGGAAGCCTGTTTGAAATCTCTGTTGAATATTCAGCATAATAAACATACGCATCCCGAATCTCTAATCGTGCTTGGGCATATCGATTGTATTTCAGAGATGAAAAAGGCAGAGAATATCGATCCTACCGATCCTAATTATTTGCCTAAACTGGGAGACCTTACAGAGATCATAGATGGAAAAGTAAGTAAACTGGTGGAAACCATAGTTTCTGCAGGAAAGATTCCAATTATTATTGGGGGCGGGCATAATAATGCCTATGCTAATATTAAAGGTAGTTCCGGGGCTATTGGAAAAGCAATTAATGTACTTAATATTGATGCCCATACAGACCTCCGCAGGCTGGAACACCGCCACAGTGGAAATGGCTTCAGCTTTGCCAGGAAAGAAGGCTTTTTAGGAAGATATACGATCTTTGGCCTAGCACAAAATTACACCCCGCAATATATTTACGATGAGATCGAGGCCTCGGAACAAACCGAATTCCGATTATTCGAAGAATTGCTTGAGCATTCTTCAGAAGATCTCCATACTGCCTTTTTGGATAGCCTGGAGTTTGTTCGGGATGAGGAGTTTGGACTGGAATTGGACTGTGATGTAATCAAGGATTTTCCTGCCAGCGCAAAAACTCCTTCGGGTTTCAGCATAGAACAGGTACGACATTTCATCAGCCTTGCGGCGCGCTTGCCCGAGTGCAGTTACCTACATGTATGCGAAGCCGCTCCCACCTCTGAGAACGCTGAACAGGTAGGAAAAGCATTATCGTTTTTTATAACAGATTTTATGAAAACAGCCCATGGAAGATAGGATAAAAGAACTTATTGAATTAACTGCTATCATTATAGAGGTGGTAGGAATTCTGGTTATGATAATAGGGATTTTTCTTGCATTGGGACGATTTGCCTTTAAGCGCCAGGGAACCGAAATAAGAAGTTTTCAAAAGATCCGGGAAGAATTAGGCCGTGCCATCCTCCTGGGGCTGGAAATCCTTATTGCCGCCGATATTATTGCCACTGTGGTCTACGGTGCCAAAATAGGCCAAATTCTCAACCTCGGACTCATCATTTTGATCCGGACCTTCCTGAGTTTTACCCTGGAAGTAGAAATAGAAGGGAAATGGCCCTGGAAACAAAAAAGGAGCAGAACTACCGGGCAAAAATAGTATTGTGGAATTTTCTCTTAGTCTTCCCTGGAGAGTTTCTGGTAGACCCCATTGGTCCAGCCAAAGCCGTCCTGGGTAGGGTACTCTCCTCCCCCACTTTCTTTACTGAGGTCTTCCACATTGTATTTTTCCAATAATTTATAAGTCTTCTGATATACGTTTTGATTAAGGTTTAACCAGCGCTGCTTAATTTCTGAAGCTAGTTGGTCTTTACCATAATTCCGAAGTCCTTCAATACTCATATATTGCAGTGGGGCCCAGCCATTGGGCGCATCCCATTGTTGCCCCGTATGGTGCGGAGTGCTTACCAGGCCACCCGGCCTGAGGAAAACCTGTTCCAGGGAAGTGGCGACCTTATCTGCCTGTTCTTCTTCTGAAATCCCAACAAAAAGCGGGTAAACTCCGGCCAGAGAATAGATCCCGGTTTTATTAGCATCTTTAAAATTATAATCAAAATAAAAGCCAGTCTCCTCTTCCCAGAGGTATTTCTGAATAGCAGCCTTTCGTTTTTCTGCTTTTTTTCTGAAGATATTGGCTTTTTCAGGAGCTGCATTCAGTTCGTAGGCCTGGGCAAGAGTTTCCTCCAGGTAATAAAGTAAGCTATTAAGGTCAACCGGAATAATTTGTGTGGTATGGATACTATAAAGGTTGAAATCGCCATTCCCATTTATACTAAGCCACCGGCTGGAAAAATCCCAACCAGATTCGGCGGCAGCCCTTAAATCACGGTAAACCTCTTTTTTGGTCCGGTCTGGATTTTGAGCAATGGCTTTCTCGGCAGTTTGCACATCTTCCCGGTAACTTTCAGGTCTTGGAGAATTTTTATCATCCCAATATCGATTAAGCAGCTCCCCATCTGGTAGTCTTACCACTCTTCTATAAGCCCCCACTTCCCTGTTTTGACTTCCGGCCATCCAGAAATCATATTCCTTTTGTAAGGCAGGCAGGTATTCTAAATATACTTGCTCCCCCTGAATTTCGGCCAGCAACCCGACCATCCTGGCGAAAAAAGGTGGCTGAGAACGACTTAAATAGTAGGTACGGTTTCCGTTAGGAATAAAACCATAATTTTCAATGAGCCAGGCAAAGTTATCCAGCATATTTCTAATACTTTCTATTTCCCCGTCCTCCTGAAGACCAAGCATTGTGAAATAACTATCCCAGTAATAAATCTCACGAAACCTTCCCCCGGGAATTATATAGGGGTTCGGCAGAGGGATCAAGGTACCTGAAACCTGCTCATCTGAAGGACGTTTGAGGACATCCCATAATTTCTTTATATGAAGATTAATAGAAGAGGAATCGGTTTTATAGTTGCTGCTGGCTTCCGGGATATGGAAATTCTCATTTAGAAAGGCCATCATTTCGGTATTGGTCTTCGGTTGAATTTCAGCATAGCTCTTCCGAATTTCTTTCGGAGCTAAGCGAGGCACCGCATCTACAAAGGTTTTGCTGTCTGAAAACAGAGAGTCATTCTCCTGGACCTCAAAAAACAATTTCCCATAGAGCTCTTCAGGCGGCAGGATACTAAGCTGCTTTTCTTCGGTCTTTTTTTCTTCGGTCCTTGTTACCGATGAACAGGAATTCAATATTAAAAAAGAACACAGGAACAGAAAATTAACCGAAAGCTTTTTCATAAAAATTATTTTTTGATTAGGTAGGCATTGGTGAAAGTAAAAAATAATTTATAATTCAAGGATTTTAGACTTGAAGGCAATCTTCGGAAACAGCTTTATTTTCTATTTTAGCTAAAAATTTCAGCTTAGTAAAATGGAAATAATTTCTTACCAGCCACAATACGCCAAAGATTTTAAAGACCTAAACATAGCCTGGCTCGAAAAGTATTTTTGGGTTGAGCCTCACGACGAAGAGGTACTGGGCAATCCTGCAAAATATATTATTGAACCTGGTGGAACCATTTTTTTTGTAAAAGAAGGCGGGGAAATAATTGGCTGCGTTGCATTGATGAAAATAAAGGAGGGCGTATTTGAACTTACTAAGATGGCGGTTACCCCAAAATATCAGGGAAAGAAAATCGGGCAGCAATTAATGGAACACAGTATTAAATTCGCAAAAAAACAAGGCTGGAACGACCTTATCATCTACTCTAACCGAAAGCTGGAGAACGCGATCTATATTTATAAAAAATACGGATTTAAGGAGATTTCAATCGGAGAGAATAACCCGTATTCCCGCGGCGATATTAAGATGCACTTAGAGCTTTCTTAAATTTTTACAAAATTTGAGTTATTCCATTATCCATTACTTAATTTTATAGGTATTATGAGATATATATTAAGCTTGCTTACGATTAGTCTTTTCTTTACTTCCTGTAAAAACGAAGGGAGAGATACTCAGGCTGAAGAAGCAATAACAGAAAATGATTCGAAAACAGAAATAATTCAAAAAGAGACTGATAACACGGGTATAGACATTACACCAATTTCCCACGCTACGGCAGTGATTAATTGGGGCGATGCGACTTTTTATATTGATCCTGTGGGCGGTGCGGCAGCTTTTAAAGGTGTAGAAAAACCCGATTTTATACTTATTACCGATATTCACGGTGATCATATGAGCGCTGAAACATTACAGAGTTTAGACCTTGAAGGTACAGACATTATCGTTCCTCAAGCCGTAAAAGATGAATTGCCAACAGAGATGAGCAATAACTTGAGAACTTTAGACAATGGAGGCACCACTCGTGTACTTGACTTCTATATTCAAGCTATACCTATGTATAATCTTCCCGAAGATCCAGAAGGATATCACCCAAAAGGTAGGGGCAACGGCTATGTTGTGGAAAGAAATGGGATAAAACTATATATTGCCGGAGACACAGAAGATATCCCTGAAATGCGAAACCTCAAGGATATAAATGTAGCTTTGGTTCCTATGAATCTCCCGTATACCATGACCGTGGAAGATGCGGCAGATGGCGTCTTAGCCTTTACCCCTAAAAAAGTTATTCCTTACCATTTCAGAGGTCAGGATGGTTTTGCAGATGTTGAAAAATTTAAAAAACTGGTAAACGCCGGCAATAAAGATATTAAAGTTAAAATATTGGAATGGTATCCCGAAAAAGAAAAATAGATATTCTAACTATAAAGAATAAAACCCGGTGATGAGCCGGGTTTTTTGTGCTTTACATTTTTTGATCGATCTTAAGCTTTGAGTCTGATGGGTAATTTGTACTCTTTTATAGACTTATCTAGTTGTGTTTTAACCTTCTTGTAATTCAGGCGCTTCTTAATCACGCTTTTTACATACGGGTCGTCACACTCCACCGATAGTACCACGATCTCATTGTTTTTGTTGAAAGTAATAGTAAGATTGACTTCCTTTTCTTCCTCCTCAAGTTCTATAGGTAAATCTTCAAGAAGTTTTTCTACTTCATATTTAAAAGCAGAAGTTGGATCTACAGGCAGTTCGGCTGCCTTTACTGCTGAGCCAAAACCAATGGCCAGCACCAGTAAAAATAACTGTAATTTTTTCATAATAAAATGATTTATAAGGTTATACACTAAAAAAGACCGTATAAATTTTTAGATGTTACAGTATGTGATTGAATTTTTAGAAAAAAAATTAAAAAGCTGGTGATGGAGAGGCGGCCCAATAGTTAACCGGAGAGAATGAGATTTCGGATCAAGTCCGGCATAAGACTAGAGTTTTTTCCATAAAAAAACCGCCCTGACTAAAGGCGGTTTTCAAAAATCATTATTTTGTTACAGCTATTAGCTAAGTACTTGCTGTACTTTATCGGCTGCTTCCTTGAATTCTACGGCAGAATGAATTTTCAATCCACTGTTGTCTATTAATTCTTTTGCAATATCGGCATTAGTACCCTGCAAACGAACGATAATAGGCACATTCACCTTATCTCCAAGGTTTTTATAAGCATCAATGATTCCCTGTGCCACACGGTCACATCGAACAATACCACCAAAGATATTCACCAAAATAGCTTCTACTTTTTCGTCTTTCAGGATAATTCTGAAAGCCTCTTCTACCCTTTTGGCATCTGCGGTACCTCCAACATCAAGGAAGTTTGCAGGTTCTCCACCCGCCTGTTTAATAAGATCCATCGTTGCCATTGCAAGTCCGGCTCCGTTTACCATACAACCAACGTTTCCGTCAAGGTCTACATAGTTTAGTCCTACTTCCCTGGCTTCAACTTCGGTTGGATTCTCTTCGCGGATATCACGCATTTCGGCATAATCCTTATGACGGAAAAGCGCATTATCATCAAGGGTTACCTTAGCATCTACAGCAAGGATCTTATCATCACTGGTCTTCAATACCGGGTTAATCTCAAAAAGTGAAGAATCAGATTTTTCAAATGCGGTATAAAGCGCGGTCACGAATTTCACCATTTCTTTAAAGGCTGTCCCACTAAGGCCTAGATTAAAGGCAACGCGACGTGCCTGGAAAGGAAGCAATCCTACGGTAGGATCGATCTCTTCGGTGAAGATAAGGTGCGGGGTCTTCTCGGCAACGCTTTCAATATCAACTCCACCCTCGGTAGAATACATAATCATATTTCTACCGGTAGAACGGTTAAGCAATACTGACATATAGATCTCTGAGGTTTCACTATCTCCTGGATAGTATACATCCTCTGCAACAAGTACCTGGTGTACTTTTTTTCCTTCAGCGGAAGTTTGAGGAGTTACCAGGTTCATCCCGATAATGTCTCCTGCGATCTCTTCTACTTCTTTAAGGTTCTTGGCAAGTTTCACCCCGCCCCCTTTACCACGGCCTCCGGCATGCACCTGGGCTTTGATCACGTGCCAACCGGTTCCGGTTTGTTCGGTTAATTCTTTGGCGGCATTCACGGCTTCGGTAGCATTATGAGCTACAATCCCGCGCTGAATGCGCACTCCAAAACTATTTAAAATCTCTTTTCCTTGATATTCGTGTATATTCATAATCAGGTATTTCTTCAGATTTAATTACGGTTAACAAAAGTAACAAAACCAAAAGTATTGTACCAATCTTTTTTCCTTTAATAAT
>NZ_DATCSO010000105.1:0-14100 GCF_036568425.1 Salegentibacter sp.
TAAACTGATAAATCCAATCGTGGAAGCAATACTTACGATTCCTGAAGTAAAGTACACGATAAGAATCCCACCAATGAGTGCCAGGGGCAGGTTGATAAGGACAATGAATGCAAGTTTTACATTTTTAAATTCAAAATACAACAGCAGGAAAATCACCAGTACGGCAACAATCGCAATAAGCAAAAGCATTTGAGAGGCTCTTGATTCGCTCTCAAACTGTCCGCCGTATTCCACCCGGTAACCTTCCGGCATATTAACCGAAGTATTCACAGTTTCCCGAATTTCTTCCACAGCGCTTCGCAGATCACGTCCCTGCACATTCGCAGCCACAACGATTTTTCGCTGCACATCTTCCCGGCTAATAGTATTGGGACTACTTACCGAAGAAACTTTGGCGAGCTGTTCCAATGGAACCTGTGAACCATTGGGCAATCCTATCAAAGCAGTTCTGATATTCTGTATGCTATTCCTGAAATTCTCTCCATATCGAACTACAAGATCAAAATACTGCTGCCCTTCATAGATCTCACCTACCTCGTGACCGGCAAAGGCGATATCCACCTGCTCCATCAACTGGCCTACAGTCATTCCATAAGCCGATAAGATTTGGCGTCTTGGCGTGATCTTGAGCTGCGGTACTTCGATTTGTTGAGCTACGGCAACATCAGCAAGTCCGTTGATTGGTGTGATATTCTCCTCCACACTTTTACCAATTTCATAAAGCTGTTGCAGATCGGGTCCAAAGATCTTGATCGCGATATTGGCCCTGGTTCCCGAAAGCATATGATCTATTCGGTGGGCGATTGGCTGTCCCAGCGTTATATTCACCCCGGGCACAATGCTCAGTTTTTCCCTTACGTCTTCAAAGAATTCTTCTTTGGATTTATCTTCCAAAGTGAAAGGCACATCGATCTCTGCGGCATTCACGCCCTGGGCGTGCTCATCCAGTTCGGCTCTCCCTGTTCTTCGGGTAACCACATCTACTTCGGGCATCTCGAGTAAAAGCTGCTCTACCTGTCTTCCGGTCTTATTACTTTCTTCAAGCGACATTGCCGGCGGACCAACCACGCTAATCACCAGCGAACCCTCATTGAACTCCGGAAGGAAACTTCTTCCCAACTGAGTAAAAATAGCGATGCTTAACAGGAAAGCAATTACTGTCACTCCAATTATCGTTTTTGGGATCTTCAGTGCCCGGTTCAGAGTTGCTGCATAGCGCTGTTGCAACCACCTCTCCACCCGGGTTCCTTCAGATTGTTTCTTCAGCATTTTTTCATCTTTCAGAAGGTAAGAGCATAACACCGGAGTAACAGTTACTGCCACCACTAATGAAGTTAATACTGAAGTAATAAAGGCAATCCCAAGCGGTTTCAACAATCGTCCTTCCATCCCGCCAAGGAAAAACAGCGGTATGAAAGAGACGATGATTATAAGAGTAGCAATGATAATGGAACTTCTTATTTCCACCGAAGCATCCCTTACCACCCTAATAACAGATTGTCGTTCAGCTTTTGGTTTACGAATATTCTCTCGCAGGCGTTTATAAACATTTTCCACATCGATAATGGCGTCATCCACCAGTGCACCAATAGCTATAGCCATTCCTCCCAGGCTCATCGTATTTATGGTGTAACCCAACCATTTTAAAACAATGATGGATACCAGTAAAGAAATTGGGATGGCCAGCAATGAAATAAAGGTAGTTCGCCAGTTCATTAGAAAAATGAACAAAACGATGACCACGAAAAAGGCTCCTTCAAGCAGGGTCATATTCAAATTACTGATGGAAGCATCAATGAAATCTGCCTGACGGAAAATCTGACTTTTGATCTCCACGCTTTTTGGTAAACTGGTATCCAATTCGGCGATGGCTTCATCCAACCTTTCCGTGAGCTCCAGTGTATTAACATCGGGCTGCTTGGAAATGGTAAGGATAACCGCAGGTTTCGCATTGAGGGACCCATCCCCGATCTTATCGGCAGCACCTATTTTCACGTTCGCTACATCTTTAATCTTGATGCTTTGGCCATTCACCTGTTTTACGACGGCTTCCTCAAGGTCTTCTACCGCATAGGCCCTTCCGCTACCTTTTATGATATATTGATTTCCGTACTGATTTAGAAAACCACCCGGAGCGTTCGTGTTCGCCTCCTTCACCTTTTCAGTCAGTTCAACAAGGCTTACGTTGTAATATTTCATCTTCCCGGGATCGGCGAAAACCTGGTATTGTTTGTAATCGCCACCTATCACAACTACGTTAGCGATCCCTCCAATGGCCTTTATCCGCGGACGAATCTGCCAGTCTGATAAGGTTCTTAGTTCCATTGGGCTCAGACTGTCTGATGTCACTCCCAGCAGCATAACTTCCCCCATAATAGAAGAAATAGGTGCCATTGTAGGTGCTCCTACGCCATCTGGCAGGTTCTCCCGAACCATTGGAATACGTTCACTTACGATCTGTCTTGCCTTGTAAATATCGGTCCCCCAGTCGAATTCCACCCAAACAATTGAAATTCCCGCGGCCGAAGAAGAACGTATTCTTCTCACATTCGGGGAACCATTCATTGCGGTTTCGAGCTGGTAGGTTACTAATTTCTCTACCTCTTCCGACTCCATGCCGTGGGCTTCGGTAAGTATAGTCACAGTAGGCGCAGTAAGGTCGGGAAATACGTCCACGTTCATCGTACGTGCGAAGTAAAACCCGGTAACACTAAGCGCCACCGCTGCCAATAGCACCAAAAGCCGGTTATGGAGTGAAATTGATAATATTTTATTTAACATCTAATTTCTGTTTCTGGATTAATGTTCGTGCCCGTGGCCGGGTGTTTCCCCAGACATTGATGCCATCTTCACCTGGTAATTACCGGTAGTCACTACAACTTCGCCAACTTGAAGCCCGGCAAGAACCTGTGCGCTTTTTCCATTTCGTTTTCCTATTCTTACTGGTCTTCGCTCAAAGCTTTCCCCACTGGTCTGTACAATCACAGAATAATTCCCGTAATCTTCGAGTAGCGCAGCTTCTGGTACAGTAATCCCTTCTTCAGCTGTACCCAAGGCGATCTGAACTTCAGTAAAACTGCCTTCGGGCATTTTAACGACATCATCAACTCTTATATAAATCGGGATCATTGGTTTACTATCTTCTACTTCCTTCCCAACCGATACCACGGAAGCTCCTTCTAATTCATTCCAGTCTTTAGTTTCATTTCTGAACCACACCTTTGTTATAGAATCCTTGCTCGGGTTGTAAGAGGCACTTAATTGAGTTTTTAGAAGTCGGGATTTATGCGTACCAATTGAAATTAGATTGGCGCCCTGCTCCACATAATCTCCATTAGAGGTATTGATAGATTTGATAAAACCGTCAAAAGGCGCTCGAATCTGTTTTCCGCCCGCTCCGTAATTAGAGGCTAAAGCCTGATAATTCGCTTCGGCTACCCGAAAATTGCTTTCCACCTTTTCAAATTCGGCTTTGGGAACGATCCTATCCTCGTAAAGTTCTTTTTTCCGATCATATTCCGCTTTCGCCTGATCATACCTGGCTTTGGCCTGTGCAATCTCAGCCTGGATATTATTGGAAGAAAGACCTTCACTGCTCAGATTCATTAACAATTCACCTCTTTTTACTTCGGAACCTTCGGTAAGGTTTTCTGAAACAAAATTCACCATTCCGTTAGACCCGGCAGCGAGAGTTTTATATGTTCCGGGAGCTGCCTGCCAGACTCCTGAAGTATTTACGATCTCGTAAACTTCTCCCCGGCTAACCGGTGCTGTCTGGAAATTGATCTTCCAGGCTTGCTCTTTTAAAAAACTTATATCACCATCTTCTGCCCCTGAAACATTTTCTGAAGCTTCCCCGACTGAGGGGTAAACCTCCACGTCTTTAATCACGATCCTGTCTGAATATTCGGGAGTTTTAAGGTCAAAGACCAGGTCATAAGTTCCAGGTTCTTTTGGTTGTAAGGCAGGAGAAAAAATGCCTGGAGATGAAGGCGATTCGACGCTGTGGCGTATTCCGCTTTCACCTTTAATTAAACTAACCGTTACGGAACCTTCCCGAACCGGCTGGTGTTGGTCAAGAACGGTAAAATGGGCCGCGAATTTGCTGGTTTTCCCTTCCACAAGGGCCGGAAATTCTACAAAGAGCTCCGTCTGCTCTGTCCAGATGGTTTTGCTTATTGCAGGAACACCTGTGCTAAGGTGATTTCCCTCTGCATCATGAGCGTGATCTTCTTCCTCATTATTTCCGCAGGAAATCAGAAAAAGAGGAATTAATAATACTATAAGATATTTCATGTTTTAATTTCGATTTTAATGATCGTGATGTTCAGTTCCATCATCGTGGGTGTGCTGATTGGATTCTTCATGCGTATCCAAAGAATCTTCACCTACCTTGAATTCTTCCTGTTCCATATGATTCTCGTCCATATGGCTGCCGTCTTCATTATGGGGATGACCATGCTCTTCTTCCTCGTGCGCGTGAGCTTCAGCTCCCTCCTCATGTTCATGGCCGTGATCTTCATTTGATGTTTCTCTACAAGCTGAAAAACTAAATACTAATATTGCTGCGAAAAATAAATTCTTGATATTCATAATGTTTGTTTTTTATTTATAATTGATGTTTTAATAGTGCTGCTTTTAGCTGAAAAAGCTCTTTCTGCATTTCCAGCATATTGTTATAGGCTTCACGGTAAAATTCTACCTCCCGGTAATAATCCAAAAATGAGAATTCTCCAAGGTTATAGGCTTTAAACAAAAGTTCCTCCGATTTTAAATCATCGAATGTTTCCCTGTATTCCTCGTATTTCCTCTTTAGTAACTGGTATTGCTGATAGTTCTCCTGAAACCTCGTGTAAAATTCGGCAGTTTTAGCGCGGGTATTGTCCTGAGTGTACCCCAGATTAGCTTTGGCTGCCTTTACTTTATTGTTGCTATTCCAAAGTGGAATGGAAAGTCCACCAAGAAACCCGGAATAATTACTGGAATTTACGCCCTGGTAATTGTAACCAATAGTGAGATCAGGGAGAATTTTATTCTTCTCCAATTTAACTTGTTGCTCTGCGACAGCTTGCTGAGAATTGAGCATCTGAATTTCTGCATCGCCGGAAAGTTTTTCTTCCCATAGCATCTGCAAATCTGCTATTTCAGAATCATCAAAAAACCGGATCTGCTCCTCCTGAATAGGGTTTCCTCCATTCAGTTGCTGAAGTTCCATCAGGGTATTTCTGATGCTGATTTCTATTTGGTCTATTTCAAACTGTTGCTGCAACCAGGCAATTCTGGCCTTGTTTAGCTCCAGAATCCCGATTTGTTCGGCATCATATAAACGCTGAATCTGATCGTAGACTTGTTTAGCCTGTGCTACTCTTTCATTCTCAATTTCCTCTCGTTGCTGCAAATTTTGCAACTCCAATAACTGTAGTTTAGCCTCTAGAAGAACCTCCTGGCGCAAGCTTTTGTATTCCAGTTCCAGCAAATCTTTTTGTTTAGCTATCCTTTTCCCACGGGCGCCATAAACCGTTGGAAATTCAAATCGCTGGGAGATCTGGTACTCATAATAATCATCGGTCTCGTGCTCGCCAAACGGAAGATAAAAGGCTGAAACCTGTGGATCCTGCAGGTTATTCTCTGTCCTGTTACTTAAATTCTGACTGGCAATAAAAGACTGATATGCTTTAAGCTGTCTGTTATTCTCACTTATCTCCTTCAGAATAACATCCGGCCCGGTTTCCTGGGCAAATGAACTGATAGAGATAAAGATCCCGCAGACAGCAGAAACAAAATATCTGTACATAAGTGTGATTTTAGTTTAATCTTTATACTGAGGTCTGTCTGATGTCTATAAACAACAAACCGACTAAAATTAAACTAAGTAGGGAGGACCCCGAAGGGATAATTGTGATAGATAAGGATTAAAATATCTTGATGGTGGCTGATAATTTTCGAATAAATCAACCAGGTTTTCTTCAAAGAATACAGTTTGGTTTGCGTAAAGCTGAAATACTTGCTTTTCAGCCTCTAATTTTTTTGGAGCGATCTGCTCAATGGAAATTTTAACAACTGGAACTTCAGAATTACTTCCTCCATGGGAATGCATGCCCAGCAGAATAGAAAAAAGATCTTGCGCAGATTTAGAATGCTTTTCATGATTGTGATCCTGGGAATGAGTATGGTCTAATGAAGCATGTTCGTGCGTCCCGGCGTGATCATGATGCAAGTGGGGTATTATTTGATGTAAAAGCATCAGGTAAAATAATCCCAGTAGAAAAAAAGCTTTTATTTGATTTTTTGACTGCACTTTTCAAAGATAGAAATAAAGTTGAAACTACTCAGAAAATCGGAATGACTTACTAAGAAAGTGGTAATTTAGGAGTTTACCCATCCTAAAAATTCTTTCTGTATCGATTAAAAAGCTGTTAATCTACCGTAGTACCTTTCATTTATACCATATTCATTTTGTGATACCAAAGTAAAAATATAATTCTAAAAGCAATTCACAACCAGAAAGCCCGGTGACGACCACCCGAGAAAGTCGCGTTTATTTTTATCAATTAGATTTCAATTATTAAAGTCTAAATCTCATATGCTTCACTTTTGTAAGCTGACTATTTACTTTTTTGGTGGAGCTTCCACGCCCATACCATCTAACACCGGCTGTGCATTTTGGGCACCTGCAATTTCAATTTCTGAAAGGCCTGAATTAAATTCTTTTATTTCTTCCGTAGAGAAAGAGATATCATTTGCCCTTATGTTTTCCCTAAGGTGTACTGAATTTGATGTTCCCGGAATAGGTACTATCCAGGGTTTCTGAGCTTGTAGCCAGGCCAGGGTTATTTGCGAAGGAGTAGCGTTTTTACGCAAGCCCCATTCCTCGATATAGTAAAGCATTTCCAGGTTATGGGGTATATTCTCCGGAGTTATTCTTGGCAAAATTGCCCGAAAGTCACCTTCAGAGAATCGGGAATTTTCATTGATCGCATCAGCAAAAAAACCATAGCCTAAAGGGCACCAGGGAACAAAACCAATTCCCAGTTCTTCGCAAAGAGGCAAAACTTCGGCCTCCGGATTACGGGTCCAGGGGGAATATTCATTCTGAATAGCAGCTAATGGTTCTACCGCGTGTGCCCTGCGAACCGTATTTAAACCTGGCTCCGAAAGCCCCCAATGAAGAACTTTTCCTTCTTTCATTAAATCCTGAACAGTTCCTGCAACATCTTCAATGGGTACATTGGGATCTACACGATGTTGGTACAGCAAATCTATATAATCTGTCTTGAGCCTTTTCAACATTCCCTCCACAGCTCTACGAATAGTTTTGGGATTACTGTCTATTCCCCCTCTTTCACCGGTGTCGGGATCTACATCAAAACCAAATTTAGTGGCAAGCACCACTTCTTTTCTAAAAGGTGCTATGGCTTCACCTACCTGCTTTTCATTAATATGAGGCCCATATACTTCCGCGGTATCAAAGAATGTCACCCCGTGGTCATAAGCTTCCCGGTAAAGCTTATTTACCTTTTTCTGATCTCTTGGGCCACCGGTATAAAATCCTACTACTGGAAGTCCCCCTAGACCTTGAGCTGAAACCTTCAGCGAACCAAGTTTGCGTTTCTCTTTAGAGCCCGCGCCGGTTTGCTTATTTTCTTTACCTGAAACCACCTCAGCATTATTGCTGAATGCAAATGGGCTTATTGCAAGACCGGCACCCGCCAAAAGACTTTTTTTAAAAAAGTCTCTTCTCTTATTTTCAGCAGGACCTTTATATTCATTATCCTGAAATTGGTTTCGCTCTTCCATCATTTTAATTATTTAGTTATTTACATTCTCACAATATTTTATCTACTCAGCATACTGGGAGTCTGATACTTCATCTCCCCATTCCGTTGGGCCATCAACTCTACTGGTAATGGCTATTTGTACAAATTCCTCATTCGGACCTGCACCGTGCCAGTGAGGCGTATCTGCGGGGCATTTTGCCACATCTCCTTTTTTCATTATTATTTTTGGACTCCCCATTTCCTGATAGTAGCCTTCACCTGAAAGTGCAAGTATAATCTGGCCGTTAGGATGCCGGTGCCAAAAAGTTCTGGCCCCGGGTTCAAAGGTTACCACTCCTACTGAATTTTTGTTTACCTCATCTGCTGTTACTAAAAAATTCACCCAGGCATTCCCTGTAAAGGCAGGATTTTCAATTTTTTCTCCTCGTAAATATATTTTTTCACTGTCATTATATTTGGATTCGGTTCCGGTAGGTTCTCCGGAGATTAATTCTGCCACTATTTCCCTGCTCTCCAGTCCAGTTTCCTTATCAATTTCGGTTTCAATAAGATCCACAATCTGGAGTATTTGTGGTTCAGTCACTCCGTGCTTCATACTAATTTTAATATGACCTGTAGCCATAGGTGCACCCCTCATACTTAAAAGTGCCGCTACCGTAGCAATTTCCCGCTCTTTATAACTCAATACCCCTCGCTTAAAAATATCTGCAAAGAGGTGTTCTTTTAAAAACACTTTAATGATAGGAACTGTTTTGGCATAACCAGCTTTTGGACGGTTTTCCACTCCGGTTAGATCGGCCAGGACTTCTTTTCCTATTTCATATTTATCTCCGCCTTTTAAATCTTTGGGTTCTTCTCCTTTTTCGTCTTTAATTCCTTTATTCTTTCTGTCATCTAATACTTCTGTTAGGGTATTAATGGCCATAAGACTTCTGGGGAAACCGGTATAGGCATAGAGATGAACAAGTTCTTCCTTGATTTTGTTAATGCTAAGTCCGTTTTCCAAACCTTCATTCAGAGCTTCTTTTAAAGTTTCGAGCTCTCCTGTTGCCGTAGATGCTGCAATTCTGGCAATACTATATTCTGTGGGACTTAACTTTTCTTCTTCCGATTGTGCTGAAATAGTAAAAGGCACTACTATCAACAAACAAAAAAGTATACTTCTAAAATTATAGTTCATTTTTTAAAATTTTAAGATTCAATAATTATCAGGACAATCTTTATAGAGGTCCAATTTTTTGAAGCCAGGCATCAAGTTGATCTGAAACTTCTTCTTCACGTTCTCCTTCGATGGCCAGGAAAACTCCTCTTTTTTCATAACCTCCTTCAACTGAAAAACCTTCGGGAATATCACTATCAGGACATAATTTCCGCAATTGATCAAATCCCTGGCCTACACCAAATCCGGCATTGGTGTTAAATGGAATTACAGTTTTTCCACTCAAATCATTTTCTGTCAGGAAGGTTTTCATTGGTGGGGGCATTTGCATATCCCAGGTAGGAAAGCCAATGAAGATCGTATCATATTTTTCAAGATCTGGTATTTTTGTCTTCAAAGGAGGCAAGTAGCCTTCTTCATTCTCACGATCTACCTGGGCTACGATTTTTTGATAATCCTCCGGATAGGGATTTTCTTTTTCAAGTCCTATTAGATCTCCACCAACTTTGTTTTGTATGAGCCCGGCCACCACTTTCGTATTATTGGTTCGAGACAGATATACAATAAGAGTTTCCCCTGAAGAAGTAGATGAATTTTCGTCCTGCCCAGAATTCTCACTATTGGAACAAGTAGAAAAGAGTATTAGAATTAGAAGAAATTTAATCATTTATAATTTATATAATTAAGACTGGGCAATCGGTTTAAGCATCGGGATTTATATGTTTACCAAAGAACCCACTAAATTTTTCCATTGCCTGGGATACATATTCAGGCACATAATAGGTTTGAATATGGGTGGCACCATCAATTAAAAACAATTCTTTTTCTTTGGCATTCGTTGCTTTTTTATAAGCTTCATCGGTCATATAATAGGTATCCGCTTTATTTCCTGCTATCATCAACAAGGGTTGGTCTATTAAGTTCATATTTGTACTGGCATCAAAGGTCATTAGATACAACAGGCTGCTCATCGTATACCTAAATGTTGAATTGGGATGCTTATGAGTATTACCGTAATAGATATATCCTTCGCGATATAAGTCATATGGTATATTTGCTAATTCGGCTTCTTCAGTTGGAATTGCGTTATCAGCAGCATAAATAACTTCACCTCCGGCAGCTTCCTGTGCCCTGGCTTCAGAAGCTTTTTTTAATCTTTCCTGAATGGTATTTACCTGAGAGTTCATAAAACCATTGCGTCTTACCAAACCGGAATTGAACATACTCAAAGTGGCTATGGCCTTAAATCGCTTATCGGATTGGGCTGCTTTGAGGGAATATCCACCGCCGCCACAAATACCTAAGAGTCCTATTTTATCGGCATTAACGCCCTCATACTGGGTTATGAAATCTGCCATTCCGTGAATATCTTCAATTCGATTTTGAGGGATATCCACATTACGAGGTGTGCCACCACTTGCACCCTGATATGCAGCATCTGCCACAATACTTATATAGCCTTGTTCCGCAAGAAGCTGTGCATATAAACCTGCAACCTGTTCTTTTACCCCACCGTTGGGATGGGCAACTACAACTGCTGGAATTTTCCCGGCCGGATCATAATTGGCCGGAGTATAAATGTTAGCTGCAATTTCAATGTCATTTAATTTATAAGTTACCGGATGGATATTTACCTTGCCGGGTATATTTTCGCTAATGGCATCCCGGTACACCAGGCCGAAAGGCTTATCGATCTCGTTTTGAGCTGAACCTATAATCCCTGTTGCCATTAACATAACCAGCAAAATGTTATTCCTTATTTTTCTATTCTTCTTCATAATCTTGTTTTCTTTCATTTTCAATAGCACCTAACGGCCTATATAGACTTCACAATCATTCAAAGTTTTATTCTTCTGATCGGTCCATCTGTTTTACAAAAGAAAGGTTTGCCAATTTCCAGTCTTCGCCTTCTTTTACATAAACTTCGGTTGCTATAAAAGGATTTGTTACTTCGTTTCCTCCTACGACTGCCAAAAGGGTAATACGACTTGATACAATAGCAGTATTACCTATAATATCTGCAGACACTTCGTGAATATCTGCTTTCTTATAATGTATCCCGCCGCTTCGAATAACCTCAACTTCACGGTCTTTTCCCCAGCTTCCACCCATATGGACAAACCGGGATTTCTCATGGAATAAATTTTCAAGTTTATCTGCATCCTTATCGGCCATCCATTCCCATTTCTTTTTGGAAAGCTCTATCATATCTTGCTCTGTATCTTTACTGGACAATTCGGGAGCCTTAATAGCATTATAGGTTTCCGCGGTAATGGTATCTGTCCATTTGGTAGGTGCATTTCCACTTATTGCGATATAAGTAACCGGGGTGTTAGGGGTAGCCGCGTGCCAGTGTTCCACATCAGGTTCACATTTTATCACATCCCCCTGTTTAACTACCTGAACTTCCTTGCCTTTTTCCTGGTAATAGCCAACACCGTCTGTGATGTATAATTGTTGACCCTTTGGATGAAGGTGCCAATTCAGTTTTGAACCGGCTGCCATTGTTGCCTGTACTACATTAAAATCGAAGTTTTCATCGGCATCAGCCAGGTGATTTAGCCAAACATCGCCGGTATGATACACGTTAGGTGCTTTTTCCCCTTTCGGAAAAATTTCATTTTGAGCCATCAAGGAGTACGATGAAAGCAGCCCGATTACGCCAATTAAACAGAATTTTTTTATAAGTCTCATACTGTATTATTTAAGATTAATATGTTTTTAGTCCAAAGCTTTTTCCCGGAGCCACTCGAACAAGTGTTCAGCAACTTCCTGATTGTTTAAATCTGACATTGGGAAATGCGTATTGCCTTTCATTCCGATTTCGGGAAGTGGTACCAGCGTAACATCTCCCCCGTGCTTGTTCACCGTAGAAGTCCATTTTCTGGCCATAGTAAGCGCTGCTCGCCATTGTTCCTTTCCCGGGTTTTGGGTTTCTTCTTCAGGGATATAATCTCCGAAGTAGATGATAATTGGAATTTCAGTAAGCTTTTGGAAATCAGACATAGGAACTGCCCGTGCACTGAGTTGGCCGCCTAAATAAGGTATTGCTTCCGGTACCTCGCCTTCAGGAAATAAAAAGTTGCTTCCAGGCTCATAAGATGCTATTGCTTTTATATTGTCATTTTCCAGGGCTGTGAGCCAGCCTTGCCCGCCACTGTGGGAATGGGTCACCAAAACGCCAGGACCGATTTTATTGAATAGAGCAGAAACCGCATCAATATTTAATTCTATATTCAAGGGCCCGGTATCGGGAGTCATTTGTCTGAAGAACTGATCTAAAGCTTCAGGATCTTTTGAGAATTGTACATCTTCATAGAATTCTGTACCCATTCCCAATCTAAAGATACCAAACCACAACTGATCATCGGTACCAGCCGAAATGGTGATAGATTCCGTACTTCTTCCAGATAATCCTCTTCGGGGCTGGTCGATTAGATAAACCGGAAAACCTTTCCGAAGAAAAATACTTTGAAATCCCTCCCTGCCATCGGGCGTAGTTTGCCAGGTTCTCATCGATTGCCCGAATCCGTGCCAGAAAACCAGTGGTAATTCGCGAGCGTTTATAGGTTTTTGATAAAAAACCGTAGCGTGGTCACCGTGGAGAGTTTGTCCTGCCGTACTTTGATTACCCGGATTAAATGCGCCGTGTTCCACGGGGTCAAAAGTGCCCGGACTCTTTTTTACTGTACCTCCAACGGTAAAACTTCCTTGTTTTTCAATAATTAATTGATCACTATGTTGGACCCCGCAGGAAAAAATTAAAAAACTTAGAAATAATAAAATCCCCTTAAAAGAAGAAGATAATGTCTTAGGTTTAATATGTGTTTTTAATGTCATATTTCTTTATTTTTGAATTGAACATATACCTGAATAAGGATAAATATTCATTTCTATACAAAGATCGAATAATAAACAGCCATACTTTGTATACAGAATACTGTTATCCCTACCATTTTTACTGATTCAGCCTTGTCTTCTAATTTACTAATAATCTGATTGGTATATTTGTATAGAAATTTCAGATACTATAATATGAAGGATTTAGTTAAGGTAGATAGCATCTCCCAGTACAATGAACTTAAGGCGATACCCACCAGGCATCCCTTAATTACGGCTTTTGACAGTTCCACAGCGAAACCTTTACATAGTGGTAATTTCAGTTTCGGTTTTTATGCCATATTCCTTAAAGGTGTAAACTGCGGGCAGCTTCAATATGGGCGTAATAATTATGATTATGAAGAAGGGACTTTAGTTTTTATGGGGCCGGGGCAGGTAGTGGGAATAAAAAGCCAAAATGATTACAATCCAAAAGGCTTTGCCCTACTTTTTCATCCAGAATTCATCAAAGGTACCCCGCTTGCAGCAAACATTCACAAGTATAACTTTTTTTCCTACGAGCTTAATGAAGCCTTGCATGTCTCTGAAAAAGAACAGCAAATAATAAAAGAACTGTTCTTGAAAATCGATTATGAACTCGATCAGAATATTGATAAGCACAGTAAAACCATTGTAGCCAACAACATTGAGTTACTACTGAACTACTGCGAACGTTTCTACGACAGGCAGTTTATTACCAGAGAGAACTTAAATAAGGGTATTCTCTCAAATTTTGAAAAATTATTAAATGAATATTTCCATTCTGAAAATCCGAAGCAACTAGGCCTGCCTTCAGTAGCGTATTTTGCAGAGGAATTAAATCTTTCCCCAAATTATTTTGGCGATTTAATTAAAAAGGAAACCGGTAAATCGGCAATGGATCATATCCACCTTAAGTTAATAGATATAGCCAAGGAAAAGATTTTTGAAGCGGATAAATCCATAAGTCAGATCGCTTATGAATTAGGCTTTAAATACCCACAGCATTTTACACGGATGTTTAAAAAAGGGACAGGATATACGCCCGCCCAATATCGAAATTCAAATTGATGTTTTGATTGAGGCGGACGGCGAGGCGAAGCGAGAGAGCCGTCTCGCCAGGTCGTTCAATAATCTTAATTTGGGTAATTCCGTTTTTAAATTTAGCTAATATAATTAACAATTTTTATCATTCTGTTTCGTTTATTTCGTTTAATATTGTAGAAGCAAAACAGATCAGGTTATGGAAACTTTTAAAAATATTAATCGTCCTTCAAAAGATGAGCAAAAAATTGCTATTGAGTC
>NZ_DATCSO010000106.1:0-16092 GCF_036568425.1 Salegentibacter sp.
TACTCGCTTCTTTTATAGCCTTAAGTTGTTCTTTGGTAAGCGCATTCCCATCGAAAAATGAAATACCTTTGGCTCCATTATCCTTAGCAAGATTAATTGCCTGGGTAACATCTTCTGCACTCATAGGTGGCAGATAAATTCCTGTATGTAAATCGGTGTTTTTCCCTTTCAAGTCTTCTACACCTTGTTTTGTAGCAAACCCTATCCAGTCTACTTCTTCATTATAAAAGTTATGATAGATCATAGGCAACACAGCATCTACTTTCCATTTGTCCCAACGTTGCCGCACCATATGATCGGCCATTTCTGGATATGGAAAAACAGCTGCGGTTAAATCTTTATTGTTAGCATGTACAATTTCGTAGGCATCATTAACTACATCTCTAATCTTATTTAAGCGGAATTGTTTCCATTCCATATCTATCGCCGGATTTTCAAAATCTCTCGGGTTTTTATGATGAATTTTCTCAAATTCAGCTACACACACATCACAGTAACAAAAATCAAATTCAGCAAGTTCTTCTTCCTGCTCTAAATCATATTTCGGCAATAAACCTATCGGAAGGAAAATATCAGAAAATCTTATATAATCAAGATGTACACTGGCAACACCTTCAACCTTAGACAGTCCTTCCACCAGGCCTAATACGTGATTTCTTGATGCTTCTCTTGTTGGGCATAGCCATTGGTAATAATCTACATAAGGTCTGGTATCGTGGGTAGAATTGCCATCTCTACTTACAGTGTACCATTCCGGATTTTGTAAAGCAACACTATCTCCCGGACGATTCATAGCCATAATCCAGGCGTGAACTTCCAGGCCTTCTTTTTTAGCCAGGGGTGTTATACGAGAAAGCAATTCGGGATCGGTATTCGTATTTATGAGCACCGCTTCAATTCCATTTTCACTGTATTTTTTAAATTCTGAAGTATAAGAGGAATCTGCTCTTTTTGCATCGGCTGTGGTCCAGACCCAAAATTTGAAATCTTCCTGATTTTCTTCAGCAATATTGTCCTGGTTCTTTTTTGAGGCGGCTACGTTATCCAAACAGGAAGTGAACCCGAAGGCTAACAAGGCAATTAATAAAAGTCTAGTTTTCATTAGATTTAGATTTTGGAGGTTAAAATTTTACCATCTTCTTTAATGATATAATGATTCCCGGTAAATGGACTTTCTATAGAAATATTCCACCCGGTTAGGTGATTTTCAAGTTTAGGATGAAGTATCTTTCCGTTGAGCCTGATCCTATCTTTTTGAATTTCTTTTAAACTTGAAGCCCACTCGTCCTTTCTGCTGAAATATTCTTTCTGCTTTCGATAGATTTCATAAAGCTTCCATTTAATTTTTTCATCTTCGGGAATTTCAAATTCGTCATTTTCTCCTGCATTTTCTGCAGAAAAATATACATAACCCCAATGTTCGGGTTCATGCATATTGATAATGCCCTGGGGAGACCACACCCAATTATATTCAGGCAAATATTCTCCTTCTTCAGTTTTCTTTCGGGAATAGGTACCTTCATTCAGATCAAAATCCCAGTTTACACGTGAAAAATTAATTCTCCAGAATTCGTCTTCAGGAATTTCGTTATGTGAATTTGCTTCTTTTAAAACATCCCAGGGAATTGCTACCTCAACACTCCAAAATTCATCTTTATCTGATGCATCATTTAAGGTTCCCGAAATATGAACAGCCGATTTTAAACCTTGAATATCCCAGCTATCTATTACCGGTGAGGGTTCACGATAGGGTTTTACTATAAACAGATCCCAAACCGTGTTAAGAGCATTCATTTCAAACTCCATATAATTATGAGTATCGCCGTCTGGGTCGATAAAAATCTCAAAATCGTTGTTATAGAAAATCACAGTATCGCGTTGCTTTAGGGTAGCCCAAACATGAGGCTCTTCCATTTTAGCATAGAAGTACAAGTACTCCTCATCGTATACCATCCTCATATTTGTTTGGTATTTTGGAGTTTTTTCACCTTCAATATCTATAAAATCTTCACTTTCCGGAGCTATTTGCCAGGACGCTTCCTCAGCCTTCCCGTCTATTTGTATCTCATCAATAGTTTTGTAAGCTATATAAGACCTTGGTGGATTTTGAGCGTGGACGAAATTGGCAGCAAGAACATTAATAAAAATCAGGAGCAATTTATAGTTCATAATTACAGGCTATTATTTTTCACAAATTCTACAATTTCACTAAGATGACCGAAAGCTACTGAGGTCACGGTATCTGCAGCACCATAATAGAGTGCTAGTTTATCATCTTCTTCTGAATGTAATGCTGCGCAGGGAAAAATTACATTTGGTACATCTCCTGTCATTTCATAAAGTTCTGCCGGGGCCAACAAATAAGGCTGGGAACGGAATTTCACCTTCTCCGGCTCGTTTTCATCCAAAATGGCCGCACCTATAGAATACCGGAAACCGTTGCAGGTATTAATCACCCCGTGATAAAAAAGCAACCAACCTTCATCGGTTAGAATAGGAACAGGACCGGCTCCAATTTTAGTACACTGCCAGGCGCTTTTTTCAAAAGGAGCTACCTTCATCACGCAACGGTGTTCTCCCCAGTATTTCATATCTGGACTATAGCTAATGTAAATATCGCCAAAAGGAGTATGTCCATTATCGCTGGGCCGACTTAACATGGCATATTTCCCATTAATTTTCTTCGGAAATAAAACTCCGTTTCGGTTAAAAGGAAGGAAAGCATTTTCACACTGATAAAATTCCTTAAAATCGAAGGTATACCCAATTCCAATAGTGGGCCCGTGATATCCGTTACACCAGGTTATCCAGTAACGGTCTTCGATAAAAGTAACTCGTGGATCATATTTATAATCTGAATCGATCATTTCAGTATTTCCGGGGCTAAAGTCTATGGGATCATGTTCAATTTCCCAATCGATCCCATTTTTGCTAAAGCCTGCAAAAATATTCATTTGCACCGCTTTATTATCACATCTAAAAACCCCTGCATATCCATCTTTAAAAGGAACAACCGCTGAGTTAAAAATACTGTTTGAAGAGGGTATAGCGTAACGATCTATAATAGGGTTTTGATCATAACGCCATAGCACCTCTTTTGAGTTAGCCGGCCTTTCCTGCCAGGGTATATTATTTGCCATTTCAGCTTGCATATTTTCTAATTTTGTCTAACCAGGTAAATTTCAGAATAAGAGAACTTAAAAGGAAGATCAAAAAGGTTAATCCCATTTTATGGTAGTCCCGCACTACCAAAAATATTGGTAAAAGTATCATACTGGATTGCCATATCACTCCTATAAGGCAATTTAGCATATCTATCCCAAAATCTTTATTCCTTTCTATCCTGGTATTTTCTATTTGCAATTCCTTTAAAACCGGTTTCCACCATCCCCATGGTCTTACATTTTTATAAAAACTTTTTAAGGTTTCCATATTCGTTGGCGCGGTAAAATACGTGCCTAAAAAAGACCCCAACAGAGAGAAAACAAAAATAGCCGGGAAAAGATATATCGCCGGAATGTGCGCGGTTTCATATAAAAATGAATCTGGAACAAAATTTCCTTTGTTTTGATCCATAAAAAATTGAAAGGTGGCGATTAACAAACCTGAGAGCATTCCCCAAAAATACCCCCAGCCATTAAAACGCCACCAAACCCATTTTAGGAAATTGGCTGCCACGTAGCCGCCATATAAAGCGCTGGTGATCCATAAAGTTATAGAGTTAATGGAATCGGCAAAAAAGCCCATAATTACCCCTAGCAAAACCACGATAAAAGAAGTAATATGACTCGCTTTAATATAATGACGATCTGTTGCTTTAGGCTTAAAGTATTTTTTATAAATATCGTTAACAATATAGGCCGGCCCTGCATTTACAAAAGCAGAGAAGGTTGACATAAATGCTGCTAAAAGTCCTGCCAGCAATAGGCCTTTTACTCCCACAGGAACGTGGTTGTTAATTACTTTTGGTAAAACCACCTCCAAGTCATTTCCAGTTAAACTACCTGAAGCAGCCATCTCTGGTGCAACGAAAACCAAACCTAATAATACCACGGCGGCAATTAAAAGATATCTTGGTACAAATAGCACAAGATTGGTAAAACCACTCATATATGCGGCCTCTTTTACTGTTCTGGTAGAAAGTATCCGTTGCATATCGTAACTGGGCGTGGGCCCGGCTATACTGGCAAAAAACCCTTTGAATAAAGTCATTCCAATAAAAGCACCAAACATTTTATAGCCCTGCGAATCTATCAGCGCATTAAAAGGTTCTTTCTTTTCATTCCAAAACCCCTGAAGTTCGCTCCCAAATGAAATACTTTTCCAGGCATCAGGGATAAGAGTATTAACTTCTACATCAGTAAAACTCACAAAAGTATATCCTGCCACCAGGACTCCGGCTAAAACCATAATTCCATATTGTAAAACTTCAGTAGTAACCACCGAAAACATCCCTCCTTTTATAGTATAAATCGTAGTAAAGAAAATTATAAGCAAGGCATAAGATTGTTCAGAATTCAACAGATTTATTTCTGCAATATTGAGCGAAAGATCCCAGGGAAGGATTACCGTCATAAATTTCCCGACACCTTCAAAAAAATAAGCTATAAAACCTATAGAGGCGATCACGGCAAAAATAGCGACAATAAGGTGCGAAGCCCTGCCGGCTTTATCGTCACCAAAGCGGGTAAGAATCCACTCAGATCCTGTCATCACTCCGGATCGTCTAATCCAAACCGCCAGGAACATCATCACAAAAATTTGGTTCCAAATAGGCCACATCCACATAAACATAAAACTCTTTACCCCATACAGAAAAAGGATCCCAACCATCCAGGCCGTACCAGAAACATCAAACATACCTGAACCATTACTAAGACCTAAGTAATACCATTTGATGCTTTTACCTCCCAGAAAGTATGAATTTAAACCTTTAGAAGCCTTCTTTGAAACCCAAATTCCAATAGAAAGCGTGAGGATGAGGTATACCGCAATAATTAGAACATCTATTTGTTCCATTAATTTTTATTTGTGGTTACACCCCAGCTTTTATTAGGCTCACTACCCATTTCAAAAACTAATTCTCCACCCGCTATTAATTCTTTATGAGAAATGGATGTCCGGTTGAAATTTTCACCATCTAAAGTAGCGGACTGGATATAGATATTTTCTTCGGAAACATTCTTAGCTATAATTTTAAAATTCTTGCCGTTTTCTAAGTTAATAGTAGATTTCTCGAATATTGGGCTACCTATTTCGTATTCTGCTGAAGCTGGATTGAAAGGATACAATCCCATAGAACTAAACACATACCAGGCAGACATTTGCCCGGCATCTTCATTTCCACTCAAGCCATCTGGTTTAGTACTGTATTGCGTTTTTAATATCTCACGAACCCAATATTGTGTTCGCCAGGGCTTCCCGGCTTTATTAAATAAATATGCGATATGGTGGCTGGGCTCGTTCCCGTGAGCATATTGCCCAATTAAACCTGAAATATCTGCTGAAGTATGATCTCCGGTAATCTCTGAACTTTCATTAAATAATTGCTCCAGTTTCTTAGTAAAAGGCTCCGCTCCTCCATGCAGTTCGATTAAACCCTGCGGCTCGTGCAAAACAAACCAGCTGTGCTGCCAGGCATTACCTTCAGTATAATCTGTATTTACTCTATGCTGTGAATGTTTGGGATCAAATGGTGTATTCCATTCTCCTTCTGAAGATTTCCCTCTCATAAAACCGGTTTCGGGATCAAAAAGTTCTTTATAGGCTTTAGCTCTTTCAGAGAAATATTCATAATCTTCCTCTTTTCCTAAAGCTTTCGCCATTTGCGCCACACACCAATCGTTATAAGCATATTCCAGGGTTTTGGTTACCGATTCGTTCCCCAGATTATAAGGAATGTAGCCGTAGTCTTTTAATTCTTTTAAACTTCTTTGGTCTTGCATCATTGTAGCTTTCAAAGCTTCGTAAGCTTTTTCAACATCAAAACCTTCAATTCCTTTAAAATAGGCTTCCACAATTACAGGAACAGAATGATAACCGGTCATAGTATTGGTTTCATTCCCATAAAGCGTCCACACCGGTAAGCTGCCACTTTCATCGTAATAGGTTAACATACTATTTACAATGTCCGAAGTTATTCCAGGGTTGGTTATGGTTAACAGCGGATTCTGCGCCCTAAAGGTGTCCCAAAGCGATAAAGTTGAATATGCAATGCCATCGGTTTTAGCAATGCTGTCATTTTGTAATCGAAATTCTCCATTCTTATCACTGAATGTAACCGGCGCTAATTTTGTATGATAAAGTGCTGAATAGAAAATGGTTTTCAAAGAATCTGCAGGAGATTCTACCACGATATCAGACAATGCCTTTTCCCAGGTTTTGCTAGATTCTTCCTTAATTTCATCAAAATTAAAATTCGCATCGCTATCCAGGTTCTGTTTAGCGTTTTCCAAACTTACCGAAGAAAGTGCCACGGTCACCTGAAGCTGGTTGCTTTCCTTATCAAAATAAAGCTGCGCTGAGGTTTTCTTATTACTCACCTCAGAGGTTGAAACAGCTTCTCCTCCGGAGAATAATTCAGATTTAATGATTGGTTTTGAAAATTTGGCTACAAAAAATACTTTTTGATTATTTGCCCAACCGGTACTGTGACGGTAGCCTGAAATCGTATTTTCATCTTCTATTTTAATAGAAGTTTCTGTAGGTTCATCCCAGTTTATCGCAAAGCCAAGGTCTACTACAACCGATTTCTCTTCACCTTTCCCAAAGGTATATTTATGGTAAGCTGTTCTATTGGTTGCAGTAAGTTCTACATTAATATTAAAATCTTCCAGGTAGAGTTGGTAGTATCCCGGGTTCGCCGATTCGTCTATATGAGAATATTTTGAGAGGTATGGAATATCTTTTCTCGCTTCCACCTTTTTTGTAAGATCAATCTTTTTGTTTACCGGCATAAATAAGATATCAGCCAAATCTCCAATTCCAGTTCCAGAGAGGTGCAAATGACTAAAGCCTGCCACTAAAGAGTCTGAATAATGATAACCGGAACACCAGTCCCAGCCACTATTGCCATTATCGGGGCTCACTTGCACCATCCCAAATGGCCGACTTACCCCGGGATAGGTATGACCGTGACCTCCGGTTCCGATAAAAGGATCTACATAAGAAGTTAAGCTGGAAGCTGTTTCTTGAGAGTCACTATTTACTTCATCATGTTCTTTACAGGCAGCTAATGTTAACAATAAAACAAGTAAGAGGGCGGGGTATCTTTTAAACATTTTTCATTCTTAGTTTATTGTGCAATAAAAATAATAGAAGTATATATTTCATAAATATTTATATATTCAGCATCTCAAAAAATAATATTAGACAAACAACATTTAAGAAAAGCCGAATAGCTAAAATCAATCTTTTTCCATTGCATGTCACTACGAAAACGTTTTAAAAGAAGCTTTTTTTTAAATGAAAGATGGGGCTATCAAATCTCTCCTTTACATCACATAATATTCTGGGCGATCTACTTTATTTTTAACACTCTACGATGGGGAAGTTATTATGGTGACTACATCTATTCTCTTAAAGCAAATTTATTGGGTTTTCCAATACATATGACATTATGTTATTTGACAATTTACTTATTAATCCCAAAATTAATTTACACCAGAAAGTTCTTTTTGTTCATTTTCCTTTTGTTTAGTTCAATATTCCTAATGGTCTTTCTAAAATATGAACTCACCTATCTTTTAATCAGTAATAACGTATGGCCGGAAGGCCCTGAAGAAACATCAAATTTCAGCTTTAACTATATTCTGGTTATGATGCTGGGAGAGTTGTATGTGGTTTCCTTTGTTACGGCAATAAAGATCACCATAGACTGGATGAGTGCAAATAAAAGAGCAGCAAAACTGGAGCGGACTCAGCTCGAAACGGAATTACGGTTCTTACGGTCCCAGATATCTCCACATTTCTTTTTTAATACCCTGAATAACATTTATTCCTTAAGCCTTAACAAATCGGTTAAAACACCGGAAACCATTTTAAAACTTTCTGAATTAATGCGGTATTTACTTTATGAAACAAAAACTAACTTTCAATGTTTAAAAAAAGAAATTAATTGCATTAAGAACTACCTTGACCTGGAAAAAATAAGATATGGGGAAAAATTAAACGTAGATTTAAAACTTCAGGGAAATACCGAAAACAAAAAAATAGCACCAATGCTACTTATTCCTTTTATTGAAAATGCCTTTAAACACGGGGCTCACAAAAGCAATAAAGAGAGTATGATCAAAATAGAACTCATTACAGTAGAGGATATTTTGTATTTTCGCATCTGCAATAACCGTCCTGAACCGGAACATCTTAAAGCATTCCCTCCAGAATACCAAAAAGAATTTCATGCAGGTGGGATTGGGATTGTCAACGTAAGAAAACGTCTCAATTTAGGTTATAACAAAGAAGACTATGACCTGAAAATCACAGAAGAAGAATCTGAATTTCTAGTTGACTTAAAGTTAAAATTAAAATGATACTTAAATGTGTAATAATTGATGATGAGCCACTTGCGGTCGATGTCATTCAAAACTATATAGAGCGGATTAAAGGGCTTGAGATAACAGCCATTTTTAATAGTGCTTTAGACAGCCTGGAATTTCTTCAGCAAAATCAAGTTGATCTTCTTTTTCTGGACATCAATATGCCCGTTCTGGATGGATATAGTTTCCTGGAAAGCTTAAGCAATAAACCCCAGGTGATAATCACCACAGCCTACGCAGAATATGCGGTGAAAGGTTATGAACTTGAGGTCCTGGATTACCTTTTAAAACCTATTCCCTTCCCACGATTCCTACAAGCAGTCAATAAGGCTGTTTTGCCGAGCAAGACATTTGTCCAAAATACTGTTTTGGATAAGGAACATATCTTTGTTAAAGTGAATTCAAAAAAAATGAAGAAAATCTTTATTGATGATATCCTGCTGGTGGAGAGCCTTAAAGATTATATAAAAATTATTACCACCTCTGGTAATTATATTGTACATCAATCATTAACTGGGATTACTAATCATCTACCCTCCCATAGTTTTTTGAGAATTCACAGGTCCTATACCGTTGCCGTTAGCAAAATTGATGTAATCGAAGGCAATAGTATAGAAATAAATGGCACCCGATATACCATTGGCAGGAGCTATATTAATGAGGCCAAGAAACGGATCTTAAAGTCTGGCCTGTCAAATTCTTAATATCGGTATATTATTGCACATCAGCCATAGAAGTCATAATTAATTTAATGAAACTGGAATTCCAGACCACACTGGAAAATTATATTCTGAAATTAGAGAATAATAAATACCTTTCAGGATAACATCTACTCCACAACTTATTTTAATCGGTTCTTATCTCCCTTTTCTTTTACGTTTCTGCCATATAATAAAACCTGATACCGATAAAAATGGGCCGGAGAGACCAATCAGGCAATACAGGATCTTCATGGCAAGTCCACCAAATTCAGCATAATGCAAAGGCATTACCGTACTGGCTAGTTTGTTTGAAAATGAAGCATCTGCAACTTTTTTTACTGAACTTATCTTTGCGTTACGATAATCCAACTTTATATAATTATAAAACTCACTGTAAAAAAAAGCATCTCCTGAAAATTTTCCGAATACTGTAATATCCGCATCTTTATTAAGAGGAAGTCGGATATAGGTTGGGGTGAAGTCGGGGAAATCTTCTTTTAGTTCTTCAAGACTTCTTGCGAGAGAAATCTCAACCTCTGGGCCGGAAGGTGCCGGCAGCGGGTTTAATCCTGCTTTTGCTACTGTATAGGCAAGGACTATCCCTGTGCTTACCAGAACGAGATTTAGGAATAAGGACCATACTCCTACATATCGATGAAGGGAAGAATAGAAATTTCGACTATTATTCCGGTTAAGTCTGACCCGGAAAGAAAGAGTTTTTAAAATTGACTTTTGGTAAAGAATGATCCCGCTAAACAGAGAAAGGAAAAAGATGATGCCAAATAGTAACACCAAAATTCGTCCAATTGCTCCGGCGTGTAGGGAGTAATGCAATTTTAGAAGCCAGGAGGTAAAATGGGTGTTGGCATTAATTTCTTTCTGAATTTTACCGGTATCGGGATCCACAAAAACGTAGCGCCTTTTTTTTTGATTTCTCAAGTCAAAGACCAGCACTTCTCCCGCGTCAAACTGTTTTAATCGTGTATCCCAACCCGGATAAACTTTTTGAACATTTTCAACAGCTAAATCCAATTGCTGTGTTCCTGAAAACTTCTGTTGAAGTTGGTCTCTGAAAAACCAGGAGTCCAATTGCTCATGAAATACCAGTATACTCCCAGAAAGGCCCATCAGTAGCAAGAAAAGTCCGGCGATAAGGCCGAACCAGGAATGGTATTTCAATAGTGTTTTGTTTTTCATATAATAAAACTGCAGCCACCCCCCGATGACTGCAGTTAAAGATTTTAAAGTTCCACCTTTAGTGAAAGGTTGAATCTCGCCCCATTAGCCTTGATATAATTAGAATCTCTGGCGGCCCATTGTGAAATCAGATTATAGTAATCTTCATTTAACAGGTTCTCTATACCAAGACTCAGACTAGTATTTTCGGTTAAACGATAACTGGAGTTAAGGTTCACCACATTAAAGCTTTCCACCGGCCCTTTTCCATAGATATAATTTCCATTTGCATCGGGGTCAAAGTGGTCACGGCTTCCGCTATAAAGATGTGATAAGCGTGCATTCCATCTCTCGTTAAAATCATAAGAGAGATAAGTAAGTGTCTTCAAAGGTGGAATTCGGTCTCCATTCATATAAGTATTATAATCTCCGTTGTTTCCTGAATCCAGTTTCCCTTCAGTCCATGAAACTGAACTTCCCAGATTAAGACCACGGCTAATTCTGGTATCAAAAGAAAATTCAAATCCGTAGACCTTCTCCGGTTGTCTGGCTATTTGGAAAATACCATCTACTTCCCTATAGGTTGCTCCCAAATCTGAGGTGCTGATGAAATAGGCTCCCTTGAATCGGGTCGCCCCAATATCACTATTAAACCCTACCTCATAATTATTCGCGATAACCGCTTCTGAAGAGATTAAACTTACTGTATTTTCAGTAGCCGTTCTTAGTGTACGACCTAGATCAGCAATAGAAAAACTCTGGGAAAAACTCACGAATGGTTTAAACTCCTTTACCCCGTTATAGCGAAGTCCCACATTAAAAGTTGTGGCATCATAGGTTAACTCTCCACCATTTACATCAACACCTCCGTTAGGGGTTTCCCCGGCGTATGGAAAGATTTCAATAGTGCTGTAATCAGGAACAGCTATGTTGATATTTTCAAAGCGCAATCCGGCCTTAAGTACAAAATTTCGGTACATAGTTTTTAATTGGGCATAAGGAGCCAGGTTTGTCATATCCATTTCCGGAGCCCATATCCTGCCGTCAATAAGTTTCTGGGATGTCTTGTCGTTAAGAACATCAATACCGTAGAGCAGGTCTCCGTAAATCTCATCACCAAGATTATATGGAGTTTTAAAGTTAATTCGAAGTCCTCTTTTGGTAGATTCTACAGTAGACTGTCCCCCTTCATAACCTTCTTCGGCGTTGTAGAAATAGTCACTAAAACCATAAACGGTTCTAAAATCCTGCATATAAAGGTTGAGCTTTAGATCTGTATTTCCAATAAGTTCGGTGGCGTCATAGGTAAGTTGAGCATTATGGTTAAACCTGTTTCCCTGGTCTACTCCCAGTACTTCCCCTATCACCCCAATTGCCGGGCGCTCTCCATAAACACCGTTCTGGTTGACATATTCAGTATCCTGGTTACTGCTGAAATAGTTATACATCACTTCTACGGAATGATCTTCTGCCAGGGCATAGTTTAATTTCCCGAATAAACTGTATTGGTTGGTTTCCCCGAGACCATAGGTGGGAGAGACCACTTCTCCTTCGGCATCCCTGAAGATTCCGGTTTGCTGAAAATTTCCCGAAAACACATAGCCGAGTTTTTTGGTACTTCCCGAAAAAGTTTGCGATAGTTTAGAGCCAAGGCTATGTTCGGTATTAACAAGCGATCCCTGGGTACTGAACTCTGTTGTACTTTTGAATTCCCCTGCAGTTCCCGGTTTTTTGGTAATGTAGTTAATAATTCCACCATCGGCCCCATTTCCGTAAATCGCGGTAGCCCCTTTGATCACTTCAATACGTTCTATGGTATTGGGGTCTATTGTATTAATATCTCGCCCCCCACTCCTTAAAGGCGTGGATTGCGGAATCCCGTCAATTAATACCAGCATATTGCGCCCCCTTAAAGTCTGCCCCGTGTTACTGGTTTGATTGGTACTTAAAGATATCCCAGGGATTTCAGCTAAAAGTCCTCCTACTGAAGTACTGGTTTGGCTAAGTCTTTCTATCTCTCCTGCGCTAAGAACAGATACTGAAGAGGGAACTTCATCGAGGGTTTCCCGGGTACGGTTGGAGGTAATCACAATCTCCCCCAGGTCTTGTTGGTCTTCTTTTAAAGTGAGATTAAGGGTTAAAGGCTGCCCACTAACAAAATCTACTTCGCGGGTTAAGGTTTCATAACCGATTGCTGAAAATTTTATAATATGAGTTCCGGGACCGATGTTCTCCAATTTATAATTGCCATCAACATCTGAAGTTGTTCCCGTGGAAGATTTTTCCAGTAAAATATTCACAAATGGGATTGGACTATTGGTTTCATCAGTGATTTTCCCTTCAAGAGATGCTTCTTTCTGTTGCGCATAACTCGTAATTCCCAAAAGCATCATCGCACAGAGCAAGGTGAAATGTTTCATTTTAGATTGTAGTTTTTATTTAGATTTATTTCAAATAAGAAACAAATGTAGAATCATTCTAAATAAAAAACAACTGGATTTTTAAGATATTCTCTCTTGACTCCGAATTATACAGTCTATTTAAGCTGATATAGAAGTTGTTACAATTCCAATTATTTAGAAAAAAAATTAAAAAAGTAATACCACACTTAAACTGCACCAGTTAAAAGAATGCAGTGAAGGAAATTCTGAAGCCCACGGTAAATTTTCCTTTCCTTTGGTTCCTGGTAAGTAAATCTTATCTTCCGTACATCCCCCCTATTAAATCTCCATATTTCTCTGCAATTACCCGCCGCTTTAGTTTCAGCGTAGGAGTCAATTCACCTCCCTCAATGGTCCACTCATGTGGCATAAGCACAAATTTCTTGATCTGTTCTACCGGATTGAAGTGCTGATTGTAATACTTTATCGCCTCATCAATCTTTAGCCTGGCCTCCAGGTCCTGAAGTACAGCCTGATTCCCGGGATAGGCTTTTTCCTGTTCCTCATACCACTTCCTGATTACCTGGAACGCTGGCACGATCAGCGCACCCACATATTTTTGAAGTTCTCCTACCACCATGATCTGTTCGATCCAGTCGCTTTCCACCATTTTGTTCTCGATGGGCTGGGGCGCTACGTATTTCCCGCCGCTGGTCTTGAACAATTCCTTCTTGCGATCAGTGATTTTCAGAAATTTACCGTCTATCATCTTCCCAATGTCTCCGGTGTGCAACCAATCCTCTTTTATCACCTCGGCGGTCAGATCAGGGCGTTTATAGTAGCCCATCATAACGTTGGGTCCCTTACAGAGGATCTCTCCGTCTGCGGCGATCTTCACCTCCACCCCTTTCAGCAAAGGGCCTACTGTGCCAAACATTCTGTTCTTCTCATTGTACCGGTTTCCACTTATGATTGGGGAAGCCTCTGTAAGTCCGTAACCTTCCTGGATCACGATCCCGGCAGCGGTAAAAATCCGCAGCAGCCTTACCTGGCAAGCCGCAGCTCCTGCAATGATAGATTTAACCTCTCCTCCCAAGGCATCTCTCCATTTGCTAAAAATGAGCTTGTCGGCCACAGCCATCTGAAGTCGATACCACGGACTGAGGGGCTGGTTTATTTTGTATTGTTCCGCCAGCCGTAAGGCCCAGAAGAAAAGCTTCTTTTTGATTCCTGTCAGTTTAGATCCTTTTGCCAGGATTCCTTCATAGACTTTCTCCAACAGCCGGGGCACGGTAGTGAACAGCACAGGTTTTACCTCCTTCAGGTTCTCCCCGAGCGTGTCCATGCTTTCGGCATAATACACTGAGGCGCTACTATAGAAGAAACAGTAGGTGGCCATTCTTTCAAAGGCGTGATTGAGCGGCAGGAAACTCAATACCCTCTTTCCTTTAACCCCAACTTCCTGAATGATCTCTGCGGCCCCAAAGGAATTGCTTAGGATATTCCTGTGAGTCAGCATCACTCCTTTAGGTGTTCCTGTAGTGCCTGAAGTATAAAGGATGGTGGCTAGGTCTGTTTCCCTGATGGCATCGCGACTATCGTAAAGCTGCTGCCGGTTTTCAGGGTTCACTTTTTTTAACAGATCACTCCAAAGGGGGACGTTCGGCGTCTCCTGAAAGGAGTAGATATGTTCCACCCCCGGCAGCGCATCCCGGATCTCGTTAACCTTTCTGTAAAGCTTTTCATCACCGACAAAGATTATTTTCACACCGGCATCCTGAAGGATAAACTCCAGTTCGTTGTTATTGATGTTCGGATAAATAGGCACAGAAACCGCCCCGATCTGCTGGATGGCCATATCGGTCATCATCCATTCCGGGCAATTCAGGCTGATGATGGCAATCTTGTCCCGTCCTTCAATACTCCCGTCCCCGGCCGAATACCCTAGTCCCTGCAGGGCAACACTCAGCTGATCCACTTTTTCGGACACTTCACGGGTACTGAATTTTCGCCACTGCCCGTTTTCTTTAGCAGCCAGCATATCTTCCAACGGAAAATTGTGCAGCTGCCAGGCCACACAGTCAAACAGGCGTTTGGGTGATTTCTGAGGGAAACTATTCTTGTCTTTCATATTGATGTTACTATTGTTGATTTTTCTGCCGGAAATCCTAAAGAAGGAATGCACTGTTCCGGACACCATCATTGCTTGCAAAAATATTAATTTATGTCGGTTACCGGGCAAATTGCGGAAGATCGGTTAAAAATGATATTTTGATCACCTTTAAAAATACTATTTTACCCTTAAACGGCCTTTCTTAACTGAGCTTACTCGAGGATGGGCAATCCATCCATAATTGGACAAAAATTAAGGGAAAACCCCCGTAAGAAATATCTTTATTTTCTCCTTCTTTTGCAAAACCCAAGATCCGCCCATTTCAAGGTTCTCCCCAAAACACGGAAATGGGCATTTTTTATTTCTTACAAAATCAATAAAAACACCGAAATCAAATTGCTCCGCGGGTGCAGGTCAAGCTCTTGCCCTCTGGGTTTCAGCTTGAAAAAGTTACTAAAGATTATTATTCTGAAGAGAAATTAGAATAAAAGAAAGCAGTGCAGCCAACCTTAACTGATAAGGAATATCAATTTGATTTTCTAATTCTTACTGAATTATAAAAACAGCTACAAACACAAAAAAATAATTGATTTTTTGAATTAAGAAAAGTGTTCAAAAACAAAATCCCAAAAAGCTTGATTATTAGCTATTTGGGACTTTGTTTTGTGACCTCGCCAGGATTCAAATCCGTCTATTTATTTAAATTATAAAAAATTTAAAAATGAAACAAAACCTCTCATAACCCCTATTTATACTGGAGTTTTGAACTAACTGAAATTTAAAATGATTTCATGTAATTGATTTAAAATTATAATTCGTCGGCTAAATATCGGCTAACTTTTTTAATTTTGTAGTTCTAATTTCACCCATTATGACTATTAAATTTCTTATCCAATCAAGTAGTGAAATAGCTCCGATTTATATCAGACTTATTGAAGGAAAACCAATTGATATAAAAGCAAAAACCAAATACTCCATCTCCCCCTCCAATTTTTATAAAGGCCAAATCAAATTTAATAGAGTTTCTGGATCAGCAGCACTCAAAGAATTAATCCAGGAAGAAAATAAAGAACTTGAAAGTCTGCAGGAAAATTTAGACGATCTTAAAAAAACCATTATCCATCGGTTCAATAATCGGAAGGAGAATGAAGTCATTAACACCCACTGGTTAAAAGAAATTCTCT
>NZ_DATCSO010000107.1:0-7786 GCF_036568425.1 Salegentibacter sp.
AAATCCAAAAGCAGCTGTTTTTCCTGTTCCGGTTTGGGCCAGGGCCACCATATCGGTGTCTTCATTTAACAAAACAGGAATAGCTTTTTCCTGAATTTCACTTGGGCTTTCAAAACCCATTTCTTCGACTGCTTTAAGAATTGAAGGGTTTAAACCTAATTGTTCAAATTTGTTCATATAAAAATTAAAATAAGCGGCAAAGGTACGGCTTCATGCGCAATAAATCCTTTATGAAGGCTTTTATTTTGAAAGATAGGAGATTAGCGCTCTAAATGCCTTGCTCCGATGACTCAATTCTGATTTTTCCGACAGGCTCATTTCAGCAAAAGTCTTATCAAAACCTTCAGGCTGAAAAACGGGGTCATATCCAAAACCCTGATCTCCACGTGGCTTCTCTATAATTGAACCATTGCAAGTGCCAACAAAAAGATTTTGCTGGTCGTTCAAGTTTAAAGCGATCACTGTTTTGAAGCGGGCCTTGCGGTTGTCCTTATCTTTCAATTCCTGAAGAAGTTTTTCCATATTAGCCCGGTCACTTTTGGTTTCTCCCGCATAACGGGCAGATAATACCCCCGGTGCACCATCCAATGCTTCCACTTCTAATCCTGTATCATCGGCAAAAACATCATAACCGTACTTATGTTTTACATATTCAGCTTTTAATGAGGCATTACCCTCTATTGTATCACTGGTTTCCGGTATTTCCTCTTTACAGCCAATGTCGTCCAGCGAAAGTAAATTGATATAATGGGGAAGGAGGGTTTTTATCTCCTTCATCTTATTCTTGTTGTGCGTTGCAAATACTAAGTCCATAATAGTTTTATTGATGGTGATAAGGTTCGTTTTTTAATATGGTAAATGCGCGATATAATTGCTCTGTGAAAAATAGTCGTACCATTTGGTGAGAAAAGGTAAGTTTAGAAAGTGCCAGTTTTGAATTGGCTCGTTTGTATACATCCTGAGAAAAACCATAGGGACCACCAATAACAAAAATTATTTGTTTCATCCCACTATTAAGTCGTTTCTGAATATATTCTGAAAACCCTACGGAGGTGAATTCTTTTCCTTTCTCGTCAAGAAGCACTACAAAATCTGAAGTTTGGATCTTATCCAGGATAAGTTCCCCTTCCTTAGTCTTCTGCTGGCTTTCATCCAGATTCTTAGCTTTTTTAAGATCGGGAATTATCTCAATTTCAAATTTTATATAGAACTGAAGACGTTTCTGATATATTTCTATAAGTTGTTTCAACTCGGTGCTATCGGTCTTGCCTATGCATACTAATTTTATGGTCATTTCCTTAATTTAACGCAGACTTTCCTACTTTTACAAAAATAAGTATTGCAAATGATCTCAAAAGACCAATTTGAAAAAGAAATAGATTTAATTATAACCAATGCCTTAAGAGAAGATGTAGGAAATGGAGATCACAGTTCTATGGCCTGTATTCCCGAAAATGCTACGGGGAAGGCCAAACTCTTGGTTAAAGATAACGGTATTATTGCCGGAGTGGATTTTGCCCTTAGGGTTTTTAATAAAGTAGATCCCAATTTAAAAACTGAAGTACTTATAAATGATAGTAACCAAATTAAACGCGGTGACATTGCATTTTATGTAGAGGGGAATTCTCAATCAATTTTAAAAGCAGAAAGGCTTGTTCTTAATGGGATGCAGCGTATGAGTGCCATCGCTACAAAAACCAGGCAGTTTGCTGATATATTAGAGGGTACCAAAACAAAAATTCTTGACACCCGAAAAACCACTCCCGGAATTAGAGCTTTGGAAAAATGGGCAGTAAAAATAGGAGGGGGGCAAAACCACAGATTTGGACTTTATGATATGATTATGCTTAAGGATAATCATATAGATTTTGCCGGCGGAATTACCAGGGCGATTCAGAAAACCAAAGAATACCTTCAAACAAATGATCTGGATCTTAAGATTATTGTAGAGGCAAGAGATCTTAATGAAATAGAAGAGATATTGGAGTCCGAGGGAGTTTATCGTATATTAATAGATAATTTCAACTACAACGATACCCGAACAGCTGTAGAAATGATCAATGGAAAATGTCAAACGGAATCCAGCGGGGGTATAAGCCTTGAAACTGCCCGAAAGTATGCCGAATGTGGCGTAGATTATATTTCGAGCGGAGCCTTAACACATTCGGTTTACAACAAAGATCTTAGTTTAAAAGCTATATAATATGGCTCTTGATAAAGCATTTGAATCTAAACTGGAGCAATTTTCAAATTGGTGGGAAAATAAAACCAGGACGATTGTATTGCCGGGTTTGGAAGGCTTATCCCTTTATGATCTCTGGGAGATTTATTCAGGAGGAATAATAAAAGGAACATTTTCTACACGTGCCAGCGCCATTGCTTTTAGTTTCTTTATGGCCTTATTTCCTTTTTTGCTTTTTATGCTGAACTTGATACCCTATATACAGTTTATAGATGATTTTCAGCTTCAGTTTTTAATATTTATGGATTCGCTTTTGCCGCCGCAAACATCTGTGTTTTTCAATGATATTTTTCTGGATATCGCTAATACTCCTCGCGGGGGGCTTTTATCAGTAGCATTCATTTTATCCATATTTTTAATGACTAATGGGGTAAATGCAATTTTTACGGGGTTTGAATTCTCTTACCATACCAATACCAACCGTTCCATTATCAGGCAATATATTATAGCTGTAGGGGTTTCCCTTATCATGGCACTGTTGTTGCTCATTACAGTAATTCTGGCGGTTTATTTAACCTATGCCTTAGATGATCTTAATGAAATGGGAGTAGTTCCCAAGGACGGTGTTGGGGCACAACTTATAAAATACAGTGCTTTTGTATTGCTAATTTATATAGGAGTAGCCACTTTATATTATTTTGGAACTAAAGAAGCCAGGAAAGCAAAATTCTTTTCGGTAGGCGCTCTTTTTACTACTATTCTCATTTTGATTACCACTTATTTGTTTGGATTGTATATTGAGAATTTTTCTTCCTATAACGAATTATATGGATCTATAGGAGCCCTCTTAATTTTAATGGTATACATTTGGATAAACTCTAACATATTATTACTGGGTTTTGAACTTAACGCCTCTTTAATAAAATTGAAAAAGAATTTTAAATAACTTTAATCCATAAAACCACACAAAATGAAAAAAATAATATTTTTATTAATTGCTGTTTTCAGCATTTCTCTTGGTCAGTCCCAAACCGAAGTTGGCGGGGCCACTTTACCCAATAATCTTGAATACGGTTCAGAAGGACTAATTTTAAATGGAGCTGGAGTCCGTGAAAAATTTTGGATGGATATGTATGCCGGCGGGCTTTACCTTCAGTCTAAATCTTCTAATGCAGCTGAAATTATGAAGGCCGATAAACCCATGGCTATTAAATTACATATTGTTTCTAAAATGATTACCAGTGAAAGAATGATCGATGCTATTAATGAAGGGTTTGATAATGCCACTAACGGGAATACCGCCTCAATTTCTTCAGAAATAGCTAAATTCAAGAGTTTCTTTGATGAACAGATCAATAAAGAAGATGTTTTTGATATTGTTTATATTCCAGCAGATGGAGTGACCGTGTATAAAAACGGGAAGAGATCAGGAAATATCAAGGGACTGGAATTTAAACGAGCCCTTTTCGGAATCTGGTTATCTGATAAACCCGCCGACAAAGACCTGAAAAAAGGAATGCTGGGAAAATAATTCCCCGACAAAATAAAAATTGCTATGAAAATTAATATGAACCTGTTCCTGCTTTCTTTATGCAGTTTATTTGCCTGTTGTGGAATGCAAGCACAAAGCATCTTTGGAAAATGGCAGGTGACCAATGATGCCGGAAAAGTAAACTCTATCATTGAGATTTATGAGAACGGTGGAGAGGTTGCAGGAAAAGTTGTACGGATTATGAAAAAAGAGGATCGCGACCAAACCTGTAATAAATGCAGTGGAGAACTTAAAGGGAAGCCTATCGAAGGTCTCGAGGTGATTAGCGGTTTTGAAAAAGACGGTGAGGAATATACGGGTGGAACTTTAATTGACCCCAAATCGGGGAAAGAATATAAAGGAAAGATTTGGCTGGATGAAGACGATCCCAATAAGCTAAATGTAAGAGGATACGTAGCCTTTTTTTATAAAACTAAAACTTGGGAGCGTGCAAAATAGGCTCTCAAGAACAAAATGATAAAAAACCATTCTATTTTAGGATGGTTTTTTACTTTTATAAATCCTTATAATCTATCAAATCCTGGTGTAAATGCCCTATTTTGTTGACGTAATCCTTCCTCTGCCTTTAGATAAGCGTTTTACTTATGAGCTTTTAGAGGAAGAAGCTAAATTCCTGAAACCGGGAATGCGTGTTGCAGTACCTTTTGGAAAATCTAAGATTTATACCGGGATTGCAGCAAACATCCATCAAAGGCCACCAGAGGTTTATGAGGCAAAACCTATTCATCAAATCCTGGATAAAGAAGCCTTGATTACCCTCAAACAATTAAAATTCTGGAAATGGATCTCTTCATATTATATGTCTACTGAAGGAGATGTGCTTCGGGCTGCGCTTCCCGGTGCTTTTTTACTTGAGAGTGAAGGGATAATTCAGTTAAAAAATAAAGAAACTCTGCCGGAAACAGATTTAAGCGACGATGAATTTCTTCTAGTGGAAGCACTGCAGCGACAATCTTCTTTGAAGATCCAGGAGGTAATGAAGTTACTCGACAAAAAGACGGTTTTGCCTATAATAAACAGGCTTATTGAAAAAGACATTCTGATGCTTAATCAGGAGATTTATGAGCAGTACAAACCCAAGAAAACCCGGTTTGTAAAACTGAGTGGAAAATATCGCGAAGAAGCTTCAATGCATGAACTATTGGATTCGTTAAGCAGGGCACCCAGTCAGCGGGAAATTATGTTAACCTATTTCAGCTTAACGGCAAAAAGCCGTAAACCGTTGAAATTGAAAAGCCTTCTTAAGCAAAGTAAAGCTTCGCCGGGAACTTTAAAAGCTCTTATAGATAAAGGTATCCTGGAAGAATTTCAACAGGAGACCGACAGGGTTAGTTTTTCAGGTGAAATCACCTCAAAAGAGATAGTTTTTAACAAATTTCAGCAGGAAGCTTTTGTAAAAATAAAAGAACACTTTGCAGCAAACAAGGTAGGTTTGCTGCATGGCATTACTTCCTCAGGAAAGACAGAGATTTATATTCAACTTATTAAAGAGGTGCTGGCAGCGGGTAAACAAGCCTTGTACCTGCTTCCGGAAATTGCTCTTACCACGCAACTCATCCAGAGGTTACAACATTATTTTGGCGAAAAAGTCCTGGTTTACCACAGTAAATATTCGGTTAATGAACGAGTGGAGATTTTTCGTAAAATTCTTAACCATCGGGATTCAGGACAGGTGATAATTGGTGCCCGGTCCTCTGTCTTTCTCCCTTTCACTAAGCTGGGCTTAGTGGTGGTAGACGAAGAACACGAAAGTTCTTTTAAGCAATATGATCCTTCCCCGAGGTATCATGCAAGGGATGTGGCAATAGTCTTAGGCTCATACTTTAAAGCGAATATTTTGTTAGGTTCTGCTACGCCGGCATTGGAATCTTATTTTAATGCGCAGCATGACAAATACGGTCTGGTGGAGCTAAATAGAAGATTTGGTGAGGTGCTGGTTCCAGAAATTGAAATTGTTGATATTAAGACCAAGCATAAAAAGAAACGGATGACCGGCCATTTTTCCGACCGGCTTCTGGAAGAAATAAAAGCAACATTAAAGGAAGACGAACAGATAATCCTTTTTCAAAACCGGCGGGGATTTTCACCAATTTTGGAATGTAATACCTGCGGTCATTCCCCTCAATGTCCCAACTGTGATGTGAGCTTAACCTATCACTCGAATAACAACCAGTTGCGTTGTCACTACTGCGGGTATCATATCGCGATGCAACAAAAATGTATGGCTTGTCACAGTACCGATATTTCAACAAAAGGTTTTGGAACAGAACAGATAGAAACGGAATTGAAGGCTTTATTTCCCGACCATAAAATAGCAAGAATGGATCAGGATACCACGCGGGGTAAGTATGCGTTTGAAAAAATTATAAATGCTTTTGAGCAACAGGAGATCGATATACTTGTAGGGACCCAGATGGTGACCAAGGGTCTCGATTTCAGGCATGTTAATTTAGTAGGAATTATGAATGCTGATAATTTGTTAAATTTCCCCGATTTCAGAGCTCATGAGCGTAGTTTCCAATTGATGTTGCAGGTTGCCGGAAGAGCAGGAAGAACAAAAAAACGTGGCAAGGTATTGATCCAGAGTTATAATCCAAATCATCAAATCATTCAACAAGTCTCCACAGGAGATTACGCAGCCATGTACAAAGAGCAACTTGAGGAGCGTTATAATTACAAATACCCGCCTTTTTACAGAATAATTCGGTTCACTTTAAAAAGCAGAGATTATTCTACTAATAATACCGCCGCCGATTGGTTGGCTAAATCGCTTACCAATGTATTTGGGGAATATGTTTTAGGTCCTGAATTTCCTCCTGTAGCACGAATTCGGAATGAATATTATAAAAACATCCTGCTGAAAATTCCGCAGCAACAGAGTCTTGAGAAAACCAAAGAAGTAGCCCATAAAATCCTGTTGAGTTTTAAGGCAATTGGGGCTTTTAGAAGTGTAAGAGTGGTGGTAAATGTAGACCCTGTATAATGAGAATCTAATTTTTAGCGCTTTCTATAACGGTGTAGGGTGTGGAATTTAAATTGTAAAAACTTAATGAATCTGACTTAGAGCTTCAACCAGGTCACTCTTTTTATGTCTGCTAAGCGGAAGCTGTTGTTTATCTATTTCAATATTTTTACTATTATAACGCTCAATCTTATCTAAATTCACAATATAAGATTTATGTGTGCGCAGAAATTTATCGTTGGGTAACTGCTCTTCAAAAGACTTCATTGTAGCCAGCACCACAAAATTTTCTTTTTCGGTTACAAACTTAACGTAGTCGCCTAATGCCTGAATGTATTTTAATTTATTCAGGAAAACCTTTCTGTTTTTTAGATTGCTTTTCACAAAAATAAATTCTTCATCCTCAGGATTAACCGGTACCTGATGTTTAAGTTTATATAGATTAATCGCTTTACTAACGGCATTATTAAACCGCTCCTTGGTGACCGGTTTGTGAATGTAGTCTATCGCATCATAATCAAAGGCTTTAAACGCATATTGGGTTTTACCGGTTACAAATATAATTTGAGGTTTGTTAGGAAGGTCATCAAGCAGTTCGAAACCCGAAAGAATAGGCATTTCAATGTCCAGAAAAATAAGGTCGGTTTCGGTATCCAGTAGGCCGTTTTTGGTTTCGATGGCGTTATTGTACTCAGCCACTAACTTTAAGTTAGGATGGTCTTTAATCAGCTTTACAATAGATAATCTTTGCAAACTGGAATCATCGACAACAGCACATTTGAGTAAAATTTCTTCCACGGTCAGTTAGGTTAAGTAATAACAATATTAAACATTAAATTTATTAATTACAAGTTATAGGGTACATTCATTAGGATTAAATGCACTTTATCTATGTGAAAGGGCTTTGATAATAGAAATAATAATTCTACTTTTGCACCCAATTTAATTAAAAGTAATTTTATATGAATCATTATGAAACTGTTTTCATCTTGAATCCCGTTTTATCTGATGAGCAGATAAAGGAGACAGTTCAGAAATACGAAGAATTTCTTGTTTCTAAAGGTGCCAAGATGATATCAAAAGAAGACTG
>NZ_DATCSO010000108.1:0-15975 GCF_036568425.1 Salegentibacter sp.
CCAGAAAGGAAAACATCATTTTTACTGGGGCTTCCGGGGTTGGTAAAAGTTATTTAGCCCAAGCTATAGGACATCAGGGGTGTATGATGGAATACAAAACCATTTACACCAATACTGCCCGCCTTTTTAAAAAATTAAAACTAAGTAAGGTGGATGGTACTTATCTAAAAGAACTTGGGAAACTCATCAAAGCAGATTTATTAATCCTGGATGATTTTGGACTGCAGAGTTTTGATAACCACGCCAGAGAAACCCTTATGGATATCATCGACGATCGGTACAACAAAGCCTCCACAATAATATCATCACAAATACCCGTATCGGCCTGGTATGATATTATTGGGGAAGGAACTATAGCGGATGCTATTTTGGACAGGATCGTGAACTCCTCACACCGGATTGATCTCAAAGGGGAATCACTAAGAAAAGGAGCTCTAAAGAATGAATAACATTAATTTTTTATATAATTGCAGTATCTTTCAAAGTGGCACTGTTTGACCGAAACAGGTGGCACCATCACTCCGAAATAGCCACCGGGGATCTTCCGCAGAAAATAATGAAAGTTGGATTTGGGAAGCAGGTGTGATTCCCATAATAATTACCCCCGCTTTTTTGTAGTGGTAACCGTTCTTAAATATCTTTTTAAGGCCATATAATGCAGCTTTTGTCAATACCATTGTAGAATTGCTAGGGTTGGAAAGTTTCACTACAATATTGGCGCGATACTGCTTTAGGTCGGTTCTGAAAGGATTGGTAATTAAAAACACATAGACTAAAGTGCAATTTGAATCTTGCTTGCGAAGTTTTGTCGCAGCTTTTGCTGCATAAGTAGCAACCCGCTCCCGAAGATCATCGAATTCGCTATACATTTTATCAAAGCTTCGGGTCACCGCGATATTTTTTTTATTCTTCACTTCTTCAAAATCCAGCGTACTTTCACCAGATAGGTCCCGTTTTAGTCTTAGGCCTACCACACTCATTTTTTTCAGGACATATGCATTCGGTAACTGAATAAATTCCCAGGCGTTTTTTACATTAATGTCCAGTAATCGCTTTTCGTGCTGTCGGCCAATGCCCCATACATCACCAATTTTGGTCCAGCGTAGGGCTTTTTCTTTTTTCTCTTCAGAATCAATGGCGTAAACACTACCGGTACGATCGGAGAATTTCTTCGCGATCTTATTGGCAATTTTTGCCAGGGCTTTTGTAGGAGCCAAGCCAACACTTATAGGAATACCGGTGTGCCTGATTACCCGCTCTACTATTTCCTTACCAATACGCTCCAGGTCGAATAATTCAAAGCCGTTAAACTTAAGAAAAGATTCGTCTATGGAGTAAATTTCAATATCGGGGGTGAATTGAGAGAGTATATTCATTACCCGTCCGCTCATATCTCCGTACAGCGAATAATTACTGGAAAAAACCGAAATTCCTTTAGCTTTAAAATCTTCTTCAAATTGAAAAGCAGGAGCACCCATAGGAATGCCCAATGCCTTAGCTTCATTGCTTCGCGCAATTACACAGCCATCGTTATTGCTCAGCACAACAACAGGTTTATTCCGGAGGGAAGGATCAAAAACCCGTTCACAACTCGCATAGAAATTATTGCAATCAACAAGGGCAAACATATTACAGGTCCTTTATGCAGTGAGTAACGATACCCCAGATCACAAAATCATTTTCGCTGGTGACTTTAATTGGCTGATATTTTTCATTTTCGGCTACCAGCCAAATGATATCCTTTTCAATTTTTATGCGCTTAACGGTAAATTCTCCATCTAAAAAACATACCGCGATATTTTCGTTTTTTGGTTTTAGACTCTTATCGATTACCAACAGATCCCCGTTACCAATCCCGGCACCAATCATACTATCGCCATCCGCCCGCCCGAAGAATGTTGCTTCTTTATTCTTTATTAACTGTTGGTTAAGGTCAATAATATCTTCCAGGTGATCATCGGCCGGGGAGGGGAAACCGGCGGAGATCCCATTAGAAGAAAGAGGCATAATTAAATTATCCAGGGAATATTTTTTGTAAATTTTCATGAGCTAAAGATTGAAATACAAAATTAGGTAAAAATCCAATTATTAGGATATATTCCAATTTAATAATTTGAAAAAAAGTAGGGAGAAACCCTAGTCTGTTTGACCAGTATATTTTTTAATTTAATAGTCTTCAAAACACTTGAAAGACCCACCATTCTAGTAACATATTATGGTGGGTTTTTTATATCTCAATTCAATCACTCCTCTTTGAATAGTTCAACCAGAAACTTCCGGCACTTCATTTCCATCTTCCTCCGAGGCCCTCTCAATTTCACTATCACTGTTCGAAAGTTTAAATATTGATATCGCTTCCTCATAAATTCTATTAAAATTAGCTTCCAAATCAGTTTGTGAATAGTGCTTTGCCTTACCTGGGAATTCTCGCCGAATGTTGGGTAATTTAAACTGTACTTTTTTGTCCACACCATCAGCGTAGGTGATGAACTCGCCTTGTCTTAATCGAAAAAAAACATCTGCTCTTATTTTAGGGATCTCTTTTTCTCCGGTTGTGATACGGGTATCAAAATCTAAACTGTATCCACGATTTACGCTGGTGGTTGGTTTTTTTACTATTTCGAAGAAGCGTTCATAGTATTTGGCAGTGTCCGGATCATTTACTTTTCCGAAGAACTGATAAGAAAGGTTACTTAAAATGGCCTTGCTTGCTTTGTCTCCATACATCATATCGTTCTGGATCTTATCCTGCATTACATATATAGTTGCAATATTATAACTTCTTAGAGTTGCCGGGATGCGTTGCATATTTAGTAATCTAATGGTTGGTGCCTCTTCCATCAACAGGAAAGAAGGTTCAGCTTTTCGCACACTCATTTGTTTAATAATAGTATGGATTATAGTTGCGATAACGGGAGAATAGGAGGTTTCGAACTTGGGATTGTTCACTACGCAAACAACAGCAGGGTTTTCAGGGCTATTAATATTTAATGGCACTTCATCTGCGGAGAGGGTCATAAAAATATTCTGAGTGCTTATGCGTTTCAGTGCATTGGCAAGGGTACTTTTTACTCCTGCAGTTTGTCGTTCAGATTCTCTGCCACTGATAAAAGCGTCTGCCATTGCCCTGGATGTTGTATTGGTCTCTAAAAATTTTATTAGGCTATCGGTATCTAAATACTGGTAAATGGCGATTAGGTGCGGTAAGGTGCAGAATTCCGGATAGGATGTTTTCAGTTTCCAAATTAGTCCTCCTATTAATCCTTCGGCTGCATCATTGAAGAATTTGGAGCTTCCTGAAGCTCCGGACTCCCGTTGTTCCAGGAGATTTTCAATAAGCACCCTGGAAATCTCATTTACACTTTCTTCATTCTCGAGATATCGGGGCGCAATTGGGTTTACCCGGTGAATGATCTTATCAAAAGAAATGATATAAAATGGATTTTGTGAATGCCTAAAAAGAGGGTATGCCATTTCGGTAAGCTCAAAATCCTTATAGTCATGAATGACACCACAGAAATTATGCTTCTGAAAATGTTTCAAAAATCCATAGACCACGCTCTCGGTCTTTCCACTTCCGGCAGATCCGATAATAGACGCTCCACGCTTTATATTATCAATTTTAAAATCCTGGGAATCAGATTTAAATGTTACCTGGTACCTTTCTTCGGCACCTGGATTTGCAATTTTATTGTGAAGAAAAACATACATTATGGTATTGAGCAGTAACAAGGGACACCCCAAATAAAGCACTGCTGTTACGATTCCTTCAGGATAAAAAAAACAGTAGATAGAAACAGAAAGTAAAACCGTATTTAAAATAAAGGCATACCCAGAAAGCCTGTACATTCCGTAGAAAACGGTAGAGGCGAGAATCAGGAAAAAGGTAATATGTATGAGATTATAAACTTCCATTTTATTTAAATTCCGATGGTACTTGATTTAATAGCTATATCAACACCTTTCCTCAACCTATTGAAGACTTTTAAAGCCAGTTGTGCCTTGTTCGTAGGAATCCCAGGCGGCATAGGCATTCCCGATTCCCGAAGAATTTTAAAGGCAATAGCTTTCTCGTTTGTGGGAAGCTTCATCAAAGCGGAAAAATACATCTTCGGATTTCTTATAAATTCTTTCCTCGAATAATAGGATTCAACAAAATTCCTCTGGTAAGCAAAGGTTTTATCAAAAGTCTTCTCCGCATTTTTAAAAAACGTATCCCTATCAAATCCTCGTTTGATCATCTTTCCATTCATTGCCACTTCGGAAGCTTTATATTTACTTCCTGGAGATAAACTATACCGATTGGAGGCATCTTTTCTGCTGACGATAATATGTATATGGCTTTGCGGTCCATCTTTTAGCATTCCCTGAACAATTCGATGTCCGTTTTGTTGGTGGGGTGCTTCTTTTTCCAGTTTATGAATTCGCTGTTGAAGGGATTTAATATTCCCTTCCATCTCGCCGCGTTCGATTTTGCGTATCTCATTTTTGAGTTCCAGGATTTTGGTTGCAAAAGGCTGGTTTTCCCGAACCTGCCTGTCATTACCCTTAAACGCCCTTTGGTGCTCAATCTTTGCGAAATACTTTATATCTCCCAATTCGACCGGTCGGCCATTAATTTCTCTGTTAAAAGAAGAAACGTAATCCTTCATCAGTTCCCTGGTGTATATCTTTAGGTCCTGGTTTTTATCCTGTATTCGATTGAGTTCGTATCTGGAAGGGCTTACGGTTATGGAGTAAAACCGGGGTTCTGTTTTCTCTAATTTTGCGGTATTCCCATCAATTTTCCTTATCACTTCTTCTGCTGAAAATTGATCCCCGTATTGATTGAAAAAGTGTTCCATCTCTTCCATTTCCAGGCCCTGATTCTCTTTCTCGAGGTATCCAACAAAACCGGCTGAACTTTTGGAATATTTCCCTCCCAATTTTTGAGGTGTGATCGTGATATACATAAGCTGATATTTTAGAGCTCTTAATCCCGAGCTTGCTTTTCGGGGAAACGAACTTTCTGTTTTTCTGCTATTACTTTTTTCTCCAGAATGAGAGGTTTCTTTTTAGGCTCGGCCTCTTCAAAAAGAGATTGCATCATTGCTACTGTTGGCTTGGTTTGACTTTTCTCGATATCTTTCAAAATCGCAATAACCCCATTAATTCTTTTTTTAATCAGGTTTTCCAATGTTTCCATTTTCGGGCCCATCACTTCATTTGGTGAAATACTATTCATTTCAAAAAATTCAATCATTGACAACAAAGCCATTGACTGGGATTTAGAAATAGATCGGCTGAACCGTCTAAACTTTCTGGCTACGGAAGACTTAATCTTAAAGGTTTCGAACTTCTCATTTTTATACTTTTTATCCATTTTTTAGTAAAATTTTGCTGGTTTTTCAGGGAGTTCGAAAGGTTTTTAGTAAAAAAAGGACCTATCTATTTATTTAAAATCACCACCATAGATCTTAAGATACTGTACTTCAGTGTTTTAAAATGTAAAAGGAAGTATATAACGTGGCTCTGCCCGTTACCCTCTTGCTATTCCTTTTTGTCCCGCCAGGGCGGGACAAAATTTCATACAATTCTGCCTTCAACCAATACCTGGTTTACAAGGCAGGAAATCCCATAATGATTTTTAGATGTGTACTCTTGTCAGCGAAGTCAAACCAAAATATTAGACAATTAAGTACTTAAAAAAACTACTTTATTTCAGCTCCTTAAAAATAGTTAATAATATGATTTAAAAGTAGTTAAGTCTTGTGTTTTTTCTAAATTTAATATGCCGCTAATTGTAGTTAATTGCCTTTTCTAACAGTTCAGGAATAGTTTTTAGTTCTCATTTTCATCGGTTTTATTTAAATAAAAAAGGCCCTTGAAAACAAAGGCCATTTAAAATAAAAAGGATTTTTTACATTAAACCTTCATCGGCAAAACTGAAGTAATCCCCATCAGGAGTCAGGATCAAGTGATCCAGTACTTTAATATCAAAAAGTTCCCCGGCTTTTTTAATCTTTTCAGTAAGCAATTTATCGGGTTGGCTGGGTTGCAGTGTTCCTGAGGGATGGTTATGGGCGAGGATTATAGCTGTGCTAAGGGTTTTAAGGACTACTGCGAATACAATCCTAATATCTACTAAAGTTCCAGTGATACCTCCCGTAGAGAGCGTATAAATACCTTTTACCTTATTGGAATTATTAAGCAGCAACATTTTAAAACTTTCGTAGAGTTCAATATTGTTTTTATCCCAGTGCTCAAACAGCATGTTTGCGGCATCCCGGGAAGAAGATATTTTAGGAAGTAATTTTGTTTTAATACTTCCGCTATACCTAATTGCGATTTCATTAACTTTGGTTTCCATTACAATCTTATTTAAGGGTTGATAATGAAAGAGGGCGCTACTTTCCACGGGAACGCCCTCTTTGCTTTTTATTAGATAGTTTCTTGTTTTCCAACTGAGCTACCCAATAGAAGGATCTCATGCACCAGTATTTCGGTGATGTATTGTTTTTCTCGGGCTTCATTTTCATAAGAGCGGTAAGTTAGTTTGCCTTTAATGGCGATCTCTTTTCCTTTAGAGATATACTTATTTGCAAGTTCTGCCTGCTTAGCCCAGGCCACAAGTTGGTGCCACTGTGTTTCCTGAACTTTCTCACCATCTTTAAAAAATTGTTCATTGGTTGCCAGAGAGAATCGAGTAACCAACATGCCTTTTTCAAACCTGTGAGATTTAGGATCTTCCCCTACGTGTCCAATTAATTGTACTGTGTTTCTAAGCGTTTTCATAACTAAAAGATTTAAAGGTTTATAATTGATTTTTAACTGATTTACTCGATAATCGAGATTTAAATACTCTAAGGCTTGGCTCGATTTTGATTTTATTTCTTCTCTAATTGCTTTTTGAGCTTTTTTGAAGTGATTTACTTATTGTATCCTGAGCGTTTTCCTTTTTTGATTTTTTTAATTCCGCTTTCTTTTTGTGGATTTCGTATGATTTCATTTTCCGTATTTAGATTTACTTCCCGTAGCGCCTTCACTGTTACCTTTTTTTGATGCTGATACACTTTCAGGATTTAGAATTAGGGAGGACTTATATATAGGGAGCGTAGGGACCGGCTTTATGCAGTCCGGACTAACTTCTAAATCTTGGTATTTTGCATTACAGAAAAAGGCAGTGGCAGTGGAGGCCAGGGGAGATTCTAATATAAATGGGAAGAATACAGATGGAACAGGAAGCGGAATTAAATTAATATTAAGATCCTTTTCAAGGACTTAAGTGGAAAACCAGAACCGGGAGTGAAGCGTTTCCACCATTTGCGTGGAAGAAGCGGAGTGGGAGGTGGCGGTTTTCCACTTGTGTCCGGTTCTTTCTTTAATGAAGCTCTTTTCCCTGGAGGCACGGAAGGGGAATGTGCTGAGTGGTGTACTGGAAAGATCAGCTTTGTTCTAAATATTTACTTTTTAGTACTTTTCTTAATATATTGTTAATAATTATTAAAAATATTTTAGTCTATGGGATAGATTATTTTTAATTTTGATATCCCTACAGTTTATAATTAAAATTTTTTATGTCCTGAAAGTTAAGTCTGATTCTTTTTTAAGAGTCAGTAAAGATATTTTCAGGATAAAGAAAAAAGAGGCGGAAAGATTCTTGGCAACTTCTACATAGCTTAAGAAAAAATGGATGATTTATCGCAGAATCTTAGGACATCAATGGGATTGACGGCGGCGAAGCCATGTAGTTTCCCTGCTATTTCCGAAGAGAAATTTGAAAAAATATTTAGATAATTATTTTAGGAAAATTGAGGTGTATTTGAAACGGGTTATGGATTTTTGCTTCTTTCCATATAAGCTTGCCAGGTAACGAGGACATATTTTTTTCTTCCATTTTCAATTCTTGTGAGGAATCCGAATTCGTAGACGAAAAGATAAACATCTGCGTTTTTATTTTTCCAGTAGTGGGTGAAAAAATCGGGGTTAAAGCCTTGTTGGATTAATGTATTAGCCCTAACTGTTGCTTTTCCGGCTTTATTATAAGTTTTAAGGAGCCTCCGATTGGTTTTTAGTTGTTTATCTACGCGGGCATAAAAACTATAATTGTCTTCCTGCATTTTTCGGTAGTGCCATGCGCTTTTACAATAAGGGTCACAGAATTTTTTGTCACTTCGTCCCTGGAGTTCTTGTTCGCAAGCAAGGCAATATTTTTGTTTACGGCGCATAGTATTCGCTTTAATCGTATAATATACGAATAATATACTCCTATGGGTGATTTACCAGGTATTTTTACTTATAAAGTTTAACCCGGCCATGGAGAATAAGTATATCACCCTGAAGCATTTAATGTTCCAACAGCGGAAATATATAGGCTTGCAGTTTTATACAGACAAGGTGTTGCTGGCAATGGTAAAAGAGTTGCCGGATGTGGAGTGGAGTGAGGAGTATAATATGTATTATTTGCCTAACAAGCCTAAAAACCTTGATGCGATCTATAAACAATTTAGAGGTGTTGCCTGGATAAACTGCAATTATTTTTTTCCTAAGAGCAGCTTAGGCCGTGATAACCCTGAAGTGGATGTTAGTAGTTTAAAGAATCGGGAAGTAAAAGAGGGCTTACTTAGCTGTCCGGCTTCTTATTTAGAAAAATTGGAATTAAAGCGTTACGCAAAGAGTACGGTTAATACTTATGTATGTTGCTTTGAAGCTTTCCTTAATCATTACAAGGACCGCAAGCTGGAGGATCTTAATGAATTGGACATTAGGGCCTATCTTCAGCAGCTCATTAAACAAGGCTATTCAAATTCCAGCATAAACCAGGCGATTAATGCTATTAAGTTTTATTATGAGGTGGTTTTGGAAATGCCCAACAGGTTTTATGCGATTGAGCGACCCCGAAAGGAAACCAAACTACCCAAAGTCCTGGCTAAAGAAGAAGTATTGGCAATTATAGATCGCGCTAATAATATTAAGCATCGCTGTATAATTAGCCTTCTTTATTCTGCGGGCTTAAGAAGAAGTGAGGTGTTAGAACTAAAACCCGAAGATATTAATGGTAAGCGAATGGTGATTTGTGTAAGATCGGCCAAAGGAAATAAAGATCGTTATACCTTGTTATCGCATACCTTGCTTAAGGAATTACGGGAGTATTATCTGGAATGGCGTCCCAGGCATTATCTTTTCGAGGGACCCCGGGGTGAAAGGTATTCAGCCGAAAGTGTTACTCAAATAGTTAGAAAGGCTTCAAAAAAAGCAAAGATCAAGAAGCGGGTAACCCCACATATGCTAAGGCATTCCTTTGCCACACATTTACTGGAAGCCGGGACCGATTTAAGGTATATTCAATTACTTTTAGGACATAACAGTACGAAAACCACAGAAATTTACACCCATGTGGCCACAAATGTGTATAAAAACATAAGAAATCCCTTAGATTTGTAAAAGACATAAAAGAAATAAATGTAATAGTGCATTTATTGGGACGTTAGCGGTCAGCTCAAAACTGACTGACGAGATGGACATACTGACTAAAAAAATATTATTGGAATGAAAAAGTTTTTAATACTTTTTATTGTATTCAGTGTTTCGGCAAGTAGTCTTTACTCCCAGCACAAAACCGTTAAAGGAAGGGTGATTACGGACCAATTAGAAACTATGCCAGGTGTGTTAATTAGGATTAATGACACGGTTGAAGTTGGCACAACAAATTTAGACGGATTTTTTCATATTGAAATACCAGCTTCCGTGAAAAAAATTTCATTTAGGTATGTTGGAGTTGATCCTACATCTATAGAGGTTTCAGAGGAATGTGATAAAACTGAGGTTGTAATGATGTTAACAGGTACTGATGACTTTAAGACCTTAAAACGTGCTGAGAGGAAGAGAAAAAAGAGATATAAAAAGCTCCCAGAAATCCACAGAAAGGCATTTCTAAATGGAATTTTTGAAACCGCAAAGGCTTGTTTTAATCGAGAGTTTGAACCATATTATTTGGATGGAAATTAACCGGTAAAAACCTTTTATATAATTTAATTTTAGGTAAAGCAACGAGATACAGGGAATTGAAATAAGCCGAACCGCTAACAACATATAAAAACAATGCTTATTTTTTTATCGAATCGAAACTCCTTGCTCGCTTGCTCAGCGGATTGTCCTGCGGACAATCACCCACGCCAGCTCGCACAGTTTTTATACGGGACGTTGGCAAACATTTAATGAAACCCAATTATGAAGATTAAATTCAACGAAAACGAAAAAACAATTGAAATAAAAGACGGATTGAAACAGCAATATTTTCTAATGAAAATGGCGTTGATTTTTACTTTAATTAATTCTGTAATTAATTCTGTTCTCTTTCCTTTGTTCGTATTAAACGAAAAGCAGTTAAAATGGATGGGGTTTATCTGGATAATCCTGGGAATAACTTCAACGGGCATTCTTATTTATCACCGACTAAAGAAAACGGCATCTGACAAACTTGATATATCGGACATCAGTATGCTAACTGAAAAGCAAATTTTTGGACGAAAAAGGTTCAGCCTAAAACTGAAAAATGGGAAGTTTAGAGATTTAATGGAGATGAAGAAAGAATCTGATATTATAGAAATGAAAAAGTTGTTTGAAGAGGTTGGAATTAAAACGACCTGAATAAAAAACGATTTGCCAACAACATATAAAAACAATGCTAAATCAGTCTCAATTCGAAACTCCGTGCTCGCTTACAACGTCTGATTTTCCTGCGGAAAATCGTCCTTGACAATCGCCGCACTGTTTTTATACGAGACGTTAGGGCACATTGTGCGAAACAATAAAGAACATACAAAATCAGAACTTTTCTTATAAACCAAGTAAAAATGCGTGTAGTTCTTCCTCTTATAATCCTTCTACAGCTATCCTGTTCAACAGTCGGACAAAATAAATCCGATTCCATTAATGAAAAGGAAATAATGATAGAGCTTTTGCCAATATTGGTGGAAGAGCTTTATACCGACTTTCGACTCTCTTTACCACCACCGCCGCCACCATCGAACGAGAAGGACAGTGTAGAAATTATTAGGCAGTGGGAAAAGGAGTACCTTGAAAAGGTTGAAGAGATAAAAAAGGATACGTCACTAATAGTAATTGCTGTATATGACACTATTTATGAATTAGATGAAAGAGAAAGACAAAAGATTACTTCTCATTTTACAGAAGTTGACAGCGTTCCAAATTCTGACTATAAAACTGGGTACAAAATTGAACTGAATAAGGTTAGGAGTGATAAATTCAGATTTAAGTATCGTTCCGAATTTCCCGAGGGACGGGAGATATGGAGAAAAGATTATCCATTTCTCTTCTCTGGGATTGCAACTTTTTCAAGGATACAATTTGATGAATCTGGAAAATTTGGAGTTTTGACTGCAACCTACGGATGCGGAAAATTATGTGGTCATTCTGCAACTATTTTTCTCAGAAGAGATAGTGTTGGATGGAAAATTGACGACATTATAATAACAGGGATTTCCTAAAATAAAACGTGCCCTAACAACATATAAAAACAATGCTTCATCCTGTCTCAACTCAAAGGTTCGTCCTCGCTTGCTTTGCGGATTGTCCTGCGGACAATCACGCTCGCACGCTCGCACAGTTTTTATACGGGACGTTGTAAAACATTAGGACTACCTGAAACTAAAAATATTTTTAATGAAAAAACTATTTTTGATTCTTTTGATTTTGAGTTCCTGCGGCACAGGAAATAAAAAAAATAATCCTATTGAAGGTATTTTCACCTTAGATTTTCAAAGTAATTTTTCCAAAGATTCTACCACTCTTTTTATCAATGATTGCCTAATTTTTGAAAATGTAATTTTAGAAAGTGATAAAATAGATGGTGTTACCAATATGAGTATTGAATTGAAACAGCATAAGAATTCCGGTGTTATTGTGGATATAAATGGTAAGGAGCAAATAACTTGCAAAGGAGCTGTTAAACCTTTAAGACTAAAAATTATAGTGAATCAGGTTGTAAACAATTTGTACTTGGATTTGGAAAGAGGAAAATATATAGGTTTTGATAAAACGTTTGAAAACAAGTTAAAACTTAACCAATCCTATTATCCTTTCGAGTATGATTAAAACAGTATTATGTAAATAATCCCATAACTGACTTCTTTCCTAGGGCGCCAGAACTATTTGAAAATTTTTGTTTTGGAAAAGAACGCCGGATTTTAATTAAAATGTTCAGAAAAACGTTTTACAACAATATATAAAAACTATGCTCAAACCTGTCTCAAATCGAAACTCCGTGCCCGCTTGCTTAGCAGATTGTCCTGCGGACAATCAAGCTCGCCCGCTCGCACAGTTTTTATACGAGACGTTACCTGCAAATGAAAAAACTTATTTTAATATTGCTTATTCTGATTTCGAACCCAGCGTTATCCCAGGTGGATGAATCGGATTCAAATTTTCGGGAATTTAAAGGAAAAGTAATAGGAACTTTAGGAGAACCTTTAGTTGCCCAGACAGTAATGATAAAAGGAACCCAGATTGGTGGACAAACTGATTTGGACGGGAATTTCTGTTTACTGTTGCCGAAAGGACTGACAGTTTATATTGAAATTCCTTTACTCAATTATGATACTTTTAGGGAGATCAAACCGACTGATGAATCGATTGTCATAGAATTAAAAAAGAAGCAGAATAAGTCTTCGAGAGTCGTTAAAAATTGGAAAAAAAGGAGTTCTGACCTGACTCGACAACTTCAAGAGCTTTATAAAAGTGAAGAATTTAAAAAAGCGGATAAGAAAATCTGCAGGTAACAATATATAAAAACAATGCTTAAACCTATCTAGAATCGAAATTCTGTGCTCGCTTGCAATGCTTGATTGTCCTGCGGACAATCAAGCTCGCCAGCTCGCACTGTTTTTATACGAGACGTTGCCAACAATGCGGAGAACTAATCATTAATCTTAATTTTAAGCCTGGAAAAATGTCAATATTTATCCAAAATTAATGGTTATTAAAGTTGACGAAATAAAGATAAATCTGACTATTAGCAAACAATGAACCTAGCCATTAGTATTATATCTCTTATATTGTTGATAGTGCAAATATTTTATATTCGAAATTGGACGCGGAGAAGAAGAAAATATAATAGGAGTGGAAAAATAGAGCTGACTGACATTTCTTCTATGGCAAAAATTGGAGCAGTAACTTTAATATTATTATTTGTAACAATCTTTTTCTCATTAAAATATTTATCGGACTAAATCTCTGACAACGATTGAGGATAAAAAAGCACAGTTGGCAACAGTATATAAAAACAATGCTCAAAACAGTCTCAAACCGTAAGTCCGTGCTCGCTTGCTTTGCGGATTGTCCTGCGGACAATCACGCTCGCCTGCTCGCACAGTTTTTATACGAGACGTTGCCTGCAAGTTTAACTAAATTGATAATTATGAAACAAATAAAGAGATTGTGCTTTTTTCTGACAATTCTGACCGTTGCTATTAGCTGCGAGACAGAGACAGAAATTAGTGACAAAGGAGAGTCCGCAAAGTTATATTATACGCCTGACTGCGCAACAATAAACGGATACATCATATTGGATGGCAGTAATGAAACCTATGTTTTTCAACACGAAATCGATGAACAATTTCAGGAAACTGAAATCGATGTCTGGGTACAGTATGATATTGAAACGGAGCCTATACCACTGACGGCTGAGTGTACACAAGCTGATGTAATTATTATTAATTCTCTTCAAAAGAAGTAAACAGTTATAATTATTTTCAATCCCTCGAGGATCAAAGAAAAAAAACCAGCAGGCAACAATATATAAAAACAATGCTCAAACCTGTCTCAAATAGAAACATCGTGCTCGCTTGCAACGCCTGATTGTCCTGCGGACAATTACGCTCGCCAGCTCGCACAGTTTTTATACGAGACGTTGCCCACAATTTAGAAAAATGAAGAAAATCATATTGTGTTTAAGTCTGACATTAACGAGCCTTGCTTATGCACAAAACAATTCAATTCACAATGAACGTTACGATGTGATTAATGCGTTGTATGAAAGTTTTGACGTTGAAAAATATGGGAAAGTAAAACTCGATAAAAAATTCTTTCCTTTTTTGGGGCTGGGCGTAATTATATCAGATCAAGAATTAATAGAAGATCTAATGGGCAGCTGTGTGGATCTAGAAAAGAATAAATACTACTCATATTCAGATATCTTGTCTCCGCAAGAAATTGCGGAATTAGGTACTCAAATCAGCTCATTTGGAGATTATAAAAAATTGGATAGGAAGCTCCTTACAGATAAAGTGAAATTGGTAAGAGATAGGAATAACATCCATCAGGCAATTACTCTTCCTTTAGTCTATAAAACCAAAGCAATCATTTATCGGACTAATAAGAATAGTGAAGAAACTCTGTTTGTTTTAGTAAAGGAAAATGAAAAATGGAATGTCAGATGTGTAAAACATATTTACACTCATTTTGAAGACTGATTAAAACTGTGGGCAACAATAAATAACACAAATTGCGGAATTCCTCTTAAAAATGGCATTTTTGACTACCTTTAAAGTAAAGACATTAACGGACAAATTTGAATTCCCAAGCCGCAACTTGTGTTATTCGAGCCGTTGTGTGCAAGTGAAAAAAAATACTTCAATTAAATTTATAAATTAGATAAAACTTTAAAAACCAAAACGTTATGAAATCTTCTAAAAAATCCGGCTTATTACATTTAATTGTACTTGCCATAATAATGACCTTTTCAGCTTCCGACTTGTTTGCACAAGAAAGTAAAGAAATTAAGTTGAGTGAATTTTTATTAGTTGTCCAAAACTCGGACAATAACAAAATAGCAATGGAGTGCAAAGAAGGTTGCGCCTGGAAAACTTTGTCTTATAATCTATCGGACGATAGTAAACCTCAGGCTATTGATGAATATGGAATGACTGATTTAGATAAAGTAAATCCTCAAGAAGATGCGGAACTTTCTAATTTTCTTTTCACTGTAGAAAGAAAGGGTAATAAACTATTTTTTAAGGGAGTCGAAGGTACTGCGTGGACTGAATTAAGTTTCTCTATTTCTCCAAAAAAAGAACAGGCTATTAATCAAATGGGAATGACAGAATAACTTCTTCTCTTTGGGGCATAAAAAACCTGCACACAACAACATATAAAAACAATACTTAAACCTGTCTCAATTCGAAAGTCCGTGCTCGCTTGCTGCGTCTGATTGTCCTGCGGACAATCACGCGCGCCAGCTCGCACAGTTTTTATACGAGACGTTGCCCGTAATTATGAAAAAACTGACTAACTATTTTACTATAATCTTTATAGCTTTACTTATAAGTTGTACAAACGAAAAATCTGATTCGAAAAAGGGATTCGAGACTGATTATAAAGATTCTGAAGAGCTAAAACTCGGAATTCTCAGTGAGATCTCAAAAGTTGAATTTTTAAGAGAAGATGATAAATATGGAGAATGGGGTGGAGATGTAGATGTAATTGATATTTATAAAAATAAGGATGAAATTTTCGCTAATTACAAAAGATATGTAGGAAAAACTACTCCGCCTCCACCACCAGATGATACGAAAATGATTAAAAAGTGGTACGAATATAAGTCCCTTGAGAATAAAATTGACAGCATTAAATTAAGTGAAAACGAAAAGAGATTAGTAGAAACAATTTTTAGTGATCTTCTAAAAAATAAAATGAAAAATGACAACATTCCAATTGATGGATATTATAATAGTGTAATTGCAAGTGACTCAAGTTTGGTAATCATTGATTATAATTCTTTTGAATGGAGCTCCTTTATGGATTTAAAAACTGAATTGACGAAAAAATAACTACGGGCAATAACTAAGCGTTCGTGTGGCCGGAACGGCCGAACATGAACGCACTGTTGACTAAACCGGTTCTTTGCTGGTTAATTATATATGGGGATTAGCCTGTTTTTGAGAGATTGATTTTTTAGAGTAGAAGACTGAAACCTCT
>NZ_DATCSO010000109.1:0-18125 GCF_036568425.1 Salegentibacter sp.
TTGGATTTAAAATCTTCCTGCTCCTGCTGAAGTTCAGGCACAAGGGTGTTTTTTAGCTCAGAGGGTTCTTCCCTATCTCCGCCAAAGATCAGCATGCTGTAAGCCACTATAAATAATACAATGGTGGCCAGTACAGCCCCAAAGACAACTTTCTTCTTTTCAATTTTCATCATTCAGTTTTTTTAAGGTGTTTTCGAAATAATTGGTAATCAACAAGCCGTGGGTATTGTTAGGATAGTTCCGGTCTACGTTTATTAAATTCCCGGTGGTAATGAGTTCATACTTGTCCACTATTTTTCCCCGGTTAATTTCAAAGACCGTCCTGGTCTTAAAATTGTATGGCTCCGTTTCAATATTAACTTCCGATTCAATGCTTATTACTTTCTGTACAAGTGAATACTGTAACAGCCTGTTATAAACCCCATCGGCCTTCTTTTGCCTGTAAACGTTATCTACAGAACTGTTGCCAAGCCATAGCGCTTTTTCGAGGTTACGCTCATAATTGGTAGCATCAATATTATAGAAGTAGGTGTGAAACAGTTCCAGATGAGCCAGGGCTTCTACTTCCAGGTTCTCCTTTTGAGTAACCCATTTTAGAGGAATTACACTGCCATCGGTATTTATGGCAAAAGAATTATTCAAAGCAGAGCGATGAATATCAAAAACCATCCAACCAAAGAAAAGGCTGGAAATAACTGCTCCACAAACGGCAGTTAGCACTATAAATCGGTTGATCTTTAAGACCGAGTAAATACTCCTGTAAGGTGTTTTCATTTGTTAAATATTAATGGTTTACTAAATCAATATATCTGCTTGGGTATCCGTAAATAAATCCTGTCTCTAACCGGTAAAAAGTCTTAGGGTAAAAGAGGTAGCGCGGGAGTAAAGCTTAAACTTCAGAAATACAATAAAGGCGATAGATCCTGCTTCCACTATAATCCGTATAATATTATTATCGGTAGCGGTACCCAGCAGATTTGACCAGAAGTTGGTATTGATCTCTGCATATAAATTATTGACAAAAACATTCACGAGGAAAAATGCCGGTACAAGCATATAGACAGCAGCATATAACCTAAAAAAGTTATAGGCCATATCCCGGAACTTCTCAAATACTGCAAGGCTAATCACCAGAGGAAAGAAAGCCTGCATAATGCCCAAAAGGAAAAAACGTTCTGCCAGGAAAAGTGGATAGATAAACAAGTCTATTACCCATAAAAATAAGCCTACTACAAAAGAAATTACTTTTACCGGATAGAGCGGTGTCACCAGGGCCTCATATAACAAAGCCATTGCTTTTTTTGCTACTTCCAGTGCCCCAACTTCCTGTTCAATATCAATATCCTGAAGCTGAAGAGGTATAAGCGCCGGAGCCGTATCTATATACTCCGTTTCAATACTCACCAATATTCCGTCAAAAACATTTAGAATTTGGGTGGAGAAAATGACCAGAAGAACAATAGCAAAATTCTTTGCCAACTCCCCGGGACTTAAGCCCCAGGTATAACCATCTTTATCAGCTATACCTTCGTTGTATTTTTTCAGAATATTAACCAGGAAGAGCATCACGGCCAGTGACTTCATTCCTACAATTGTATACTGAGAGAACTCACTGCTTTTGATGGTTTGAAAAACCGTGTCAACATACTCCAAACCAATTCCTAAAAATATACCCTCGATCATCTTTAATAATTTAAAATCCTGTTATTGATCTTATTCTGCATCTCCCTGAAGGAAATAATGTCATTATAGCGTTTGGTTTTAAGAGTAATTTCTGCCACCATTTCCCGGGATTGTAGTTCCCGTTCCCTAAGTACCTGCGCTCTCTCGGCATCACTCATTTTAAAATAATCACTGGTCAGGATCTTATCGATAAAGTCAAGATCTTCCAGGGAGTTTTCCATAATGGCGTTAAAGGAATCGGAGATCCGGGTTACCTCTTCCGGTTTGATATAAGGGGAATTCAGTATCTCCCGAAGATCATCCCGAACAGTTTCAAAGAGGATCTGGTTATTGCGTGCAAGTTCCCTAACCGCATTTAGCTGCTTTATTACATTGTTCACCCGTTCGATATTCTCCTTTTGTGTTTTGAGAAATTCTACTGTTTTTAGCAGCTGGGTAGTCTGCTTTGCTGATTCTATCAAAGATTTGGCGAGACTAATAAAATTGGTGTTGTCATACACCGGCATCCCCTGGCTCACAGCAGGTGTGTGTACAGTGAGAAAAAGGAAGCCAATAAGCATCATTGTTTTAATTCGGTTTTTCATGATTTTAAGTATTAGATGAGAATTCCTGAATTGCTTTTTCCATATCTCCATGTTTTTCGTAGAGCTGCATAATGACATCATTCTCAGCTCCGTCGGTGAGATATGCAGAGTAAACCTCTTTGGGTACTTCAAGACGAAAGACATTGCTGTGTTTTCCTATCTTGATAAAGATCTCGGTGTATTTCCGTTCCCCTATAAAGTTGTTTCTAATTGATTTTAGCTGATTTAAATCGTGACTGGAGAGGTTTAACCTCTTTTGAAGGTCCTCATAGCCTTTTTCGTTATGGAGGCTGTAGATCACTTGTGTGTTGTCCAGAATACTGGCAGAAGTGGAATTGCCTGGTAGCTGATTTATAGACTGAAGAATTATCCCAATTGCACCATTCTGCTTCCTGATAGCCTGGTAATAAAACTCCACACTCTCCAGAACATTTTCAAACTTTAGCTGTTTGGCAAACTCATCAAATAAGATAATCCCCATTTCCGCCCGGTTTTTCCAGATGGTCCTTTGTATTGCAGATTTGATGAGCTTCAGCATTACCGACAGGATCTCTTTATTATCCTTCACTTCATCCAATTCAAATACAATAAGCCGCTTATCTTCAATCTTGTAAGTTTGGTCCTCTCCGACTTCAAATAGAAAGCTGTAGATTCCTTCTCCTACATATTCAGACATAATGTGAAGGAAATTATTGATGTTGAAGTAATCCTGATGGATCTTAAGATCCTCCAGAAGATCGACCCGATGTCTCTCAACATAGCGGTAAAAGCTTTGGAGAGAATAATTAGCATTTACATTTAGGTAATAATCACGCAGGATCTTTTTTATAGAAACAGCCTGGGCTTTTGTTACCTTGAAATCTGAAGCAAATAATTCAAACAGAAACTCCGAAAGGTCCTCAAGCCATTCTGCAGTAAGGTCTTCCTTGCTATTTATATAAAACGGATTAATGCCCAGGGACTTCCCACTTTCGTAGCGTAAGATGGTATAGTCCTTTGGATAAAGCTTTGCGAATTTGGTATAGGATCCCCCCAGATCAATGATCACTAAGCGAACGCCACTTTCAAAATATTGGCGGAGAATATTATTGGCCAGAAAGGATTTGCCTTCTCCTGTAGGGGCGAAGATGGCAAAGTTCCTGGCCTTGATTCTTTTTTTATCTTCATCCCAAACATCTTTTAATACCGGGATGTTATATTCTCTGTCATTAAAAATTATCCCTTTAGGATCTGATTTGTAGTTGGTGTTATTAATAAGCAGGCACAGGGCGTGCTTTAGATCGGTAACATAAAGGTCTTCGTTAGAGATATTGGAGGAAAAGCAGAAGTAGCTATTCAAAAAATAATTCTTTCGCTCTTCTCCTTTAGGATAATAGGGAACGATATCAAGCAGCTTAAATTCTGTTTTAACCCTGGCAGAGATTGAAGAAAGATTTGCCCTGTCTTTATCCCAATAGATCACATTGAAATGCCCACGGATTATCCTGGACGTATCGTCATTATTCACCTGCTTCAGGATATGCTGAATTTTATTCAGCACCACTTTATTCTGAGAACCAAAATTTGAACTCTTATTTAGTTCTTCTATCCTTAAATCAAGAAGTTTTCTCCATTTTTGTCGGTTATCCAGATAGATGATTTGGTTTACAATATGGTTTTTCTTTAAGTTAAGTCCCAGCCCATCTACGAAACCCTGGTGGAACACAAAATCGTCTGAGGTAAACCTGTCGTTTGTTTTACTACTTTGCACACTTTCCCCAAAACACAGTTCACTGTTTACCGCGAGTACATCAAAATAATGATCCCCTATACTGATGTTATCTTTATCCAATAAAATATTGGTATCAAAGTCCTCCTGAAAGCCATTAAAGTAGCCTGTGGTAAGCCAATATATCTTCTCTTCTCCAAGAGGAATAAGTTCTATTTTTCGGCTGTTGTTTAAGAAAGACACCGCATCGTTTACAGCATTTTGAAAATTCTTAATATTTTCATCCAAGTCCCCTGGAATATTCCTGTCTATCCTTTTAAAGGGATTGACATATTTAGGATTATTCAAAGACTTGTTCTTAGTATGAATAAAGAATAGATAACTCCGGTGCTCTAAATATTCCCTGCCTTTGAAATAAGAATGAGTAGCTTTTTCCAGGAAGGTACTTCTGGGAAGTTCTTCTGCTGAATAATTTTTCTTTAAATAAATATCCTGCTTATGAACTACCGTCCCTGTGGGGAGGGACTTAAGCGACTGAAACCAAATACCGTGAAGCTCCTCATAATCATTATCTGATAAGCTATAGATCTCCGGAAGTTCCACTTCGAAAGCCAATACCACATTTCCATTCCCTGCAAAAATGGTATTGCCTTGAATATCGGCTATGGGCGGCGAGTATGAAAGATTAATCTTACTCATAATGAAAATGGGTTGATCGTTTGGCTGTAATAGCTTCTGGAAAGACTTTTGAAAACTGGAACAGCTGTGGGTTCCTGGTAAATCTGGTTAAACAGATATACAGGATGCAGTTGAAAATAAATACAGTAGTAACCGCTCCAAAACTGAAGGAGAATATAATTACCAGCAGCGATCCTACTACTGATATCATCATTAGTGCAAAGAGCGATACGGGCAAACCCCAGATCATAGCCCTTTTTCTGATGTTTCTATAGACTTCGAAGCGCTTCATTAGACTACAATTCCTATGAGATATGTAAATATTCCTACAACTGCTCCTGCAATAAGCACGAAGACCAATACCCGGGTTATTCCCTTCTTTAGATCGGCATTTTCACCAAAGAAGTGACCTGCATTAAAAAGGAATCCCACCAGAAAAATAATTCCAAGGAGGATTGGGAAAATAGCCCGGATGGTATCGGCTATTTCGGCAACAGAATTTTCAATTCCACCAATCTGTGCAAAAAGCGGAAAAGAAATCAGCGATAAAATGATTGTTGGGTAGATTGATTTTTTCATAATTATGAGGTTTTTAAAACGATAAATTGTTCCTCATAAAATTATTTCAAAATCACCTCTATTTAACTGTATTACAGCATTTTGTGAATAAAATAATATTTAAATTCAATTGTTTTATTTTGATTTCATTTAAGATCAAAATTCAGGTGATTCAAGACCGAACTTGTTGATAACTATAAAAGCAGATGAAAAGTTTGAGGGTAAAAACGTCAGATTTGTGATTGCCCGGAAAAAAATTGATTATCTAGAAGTTTCACCTAATTATTACTCTGGAATAATATGATTCAAAGTATGAGGAAGAGGAAACTTGCAACCAGAATTTGTATTAATATTCCTTTCTATTTCCTTTTATCAGTAGTTTTCTCATCAAAAGAGATTAAATTAAAAAGCTGGCGCATTCTACTCCTTACCCTTGTCCCATAGCGCTCTTCCAACTCACCTGCATTTAGATTAGTTGTTGCATGAGTTCTTACTTTGTGGTTCAGAAATAATTCATACCGGGAAAGGAGTATTTCTCCCAGTACATTACAATCCTTTCCATAGAATCTTCCTACCGGCTCAACTCCAAGATCATCAAAGCATAGATAGCTACTGTTCCCATAATCCTCAATAGTTTTATAACCGAGATGATTAAAAGCAAAGGCTATATTTCTACAGGGAATCACCTGGTAGGCTTTCTGATGCGGCACCAGATGCCTTAAGAGTTTAAGAAAACTTGTTTTTCCACAACCCACTGGACCCGTTAGTAATATTCCTTTTGAAGGATCGAGCCCAAACTTCTCACATTTTTCATTATCTGAAATAATATAATTGCAAAGCTTGAAAAGTAGGGGTTCATCTTCCTTATACAAGCGGAATCCCTTCCCAAATAGCATTATACCTTTTGCTTGCAGGTACTCGAGCATTAGAGGAAAATCGTATAAAACTTCTTTACCTTTAAATTTTCCAATCTTGTATATTACCCCGCCTTCATTTATTTCACAAGGGTTCTCCATAGTTTTTATTTTTTTTGATTTTTAAATGATCCTGGTTTTTTATTTTCAAACCCTGTTGAATTTCTTCAGCCTTTTTCATCCATCGATGAGCTAAAGCCTGCCAATTAACAACCTTAGTATCCCGGTTAATCTTCCAGCCAACAGCTTCGTAATGGAGATAGAATTTAGAAGCTTCGGTATCCGGCCAAGCATTCTCTTTAAAAAAATTCAATACTTCAAATTCACTTTTTGGCCAAAAAGTTTTATCCTGTTTGTTATGTTTAATATTGTTTAATTCATGTACCAGAGCACTTTCATCACTCTTATCATACTCATCCGCTACCTGTTCAAGAAATGTTTCGAACTTATCCACATCTTGTCCATTGTTAGTCGCTTGCTTGTCCATTACTTGTTCATCACTAGTCCAAAAAATGGACATCTTAACCTGGCTTCCTTTTAAAGGATTCTTAGACGGCATATACAGAATGTAATTCCAATCGCTAAGCTCCCTGATACATTTATGGTAAGTAGAAAGCGAACCTACTTTAGAAGCTTGCATTATCTCTTCTCTTTGGACATAAAACTGTTTACAGAATCTAAATAGGTTCCAATACTGGAATAAGGCATAGTATATACTTACGTGAGAGGGATTAAGTCGGTGATCATCATTAAACTTCTCAAAAACTCCCGTAAGATGTCTTATGTAATTCATAACTAATAGCTATTGTCTACCCTATATTCCTTCATAACTCGGTGAATATCATCAGTGTCATAATAAATAGTACCCCCTATTTTGGTATAAGGAAGCGTACCATTTATTCGCATATTCTGCAGGGTACCAGCACTTATCTGGAGAAACTCCATTACTTCTGCAGATCTCATATACCTCTTTAGATTTCCTGTTGAGTGTTTTGAAAGGAGTCCTTTAAGTTCTTCAAACAATTCTAACTTAAACTCCCTGAGTTCATCGGTGGTTATAATTTTATTTGGCATATCAAAATGTTTTAAATTAAGACCCCACCGATGGTTATACTTTTTTACACGGTGGGATCCTGTTGATTTGACTTCTAGGACAAAATTGATGAGCTTTGGGATAAAAAATTCACTATTTCGATGGAACTCCGATAAAGTTTAACATCGCTTATATATTGAACTAAATGGATTTAAAGTGCAGGATAAATGATAAATTTTTCTTTGTTGAAGAAAGCAAAAAGTTAGAAATCGTATTTTCGGAGTTCCTTACACCTACCGAGAATTACAGCCCTTCGTCTCGATTTAATTTTTGTTCAAAATTCCAGGTTAACTCATCCAGAAATTTTGTTCTCCTTCCTTTTCTTGCCTTGATCTCCGAAAACTTTTTATAAAAATTATCCAGCTTCAAATCAAAAACCTCCTCAAAAAGGGATACTATCGAAATTATATCAGCGGAACCACTATTAATAGCACCTGAGAGATGCAAAGCATAAATAAGTTCAACAAGGGCGACCTTGGAAGAAGTCCAATGTATATCGTGTTTATGTGTAAAAACCCCTTGAGGAATATCCAGTAAAGCTAACTGTTTGTGCAAAAAGGGAAGCAACTTTTGGTATGCTTTTAAATGGGCCAATAAAATATCATGGGAGGTACTGAATTCAGGATCCCAATATAGTGGAGTATCATAAGAATCTACCTTATTCAAAAATCCTCGGGTAAAGTAAAATTCATCCATAAAAGTGTGTTCCAGTTCAACGTATTTCTGAAACTCCCTGTTTTTCTGAAGAAACTTATTAATTTTTTTAATTTGTTTTTCCAGTAGCTTACGACTATATTTCCCAGGTGTAGTTGTCTCCAGTTCTATGGAACGTAAATTAATATAGAAAATAAGCTCACTGAGAGGAATTTGTTTTTTCTCCTTAAAAAATTGAATCTCTTCTGAAACTGATTTGAATTTGAGGGTTTTAATATTCACCCTATATAATTCCAGGATCTCACGACAATGTTTTATAATTCTGCTATAAGCAAGAAACCGAGTGGAAGAAGTCTCCTCTATTTTTATAATTTCCTGTGCTAGTTGCTTGGATGTGATTAAAAAATTCACCTCTTGTATTGTTAAACTCTACCTATAAATTTCAGGTAAAAGAGCTTAACGTAAAACCCTAAAAGATTCTAATTTATAAATCAAACTACAACATTTATAAACAAATATTATTAAAGAGTGCCAAGGGGTATAACTTAAGGATTAACATCCTAATCTTTAAAAAGCCAATAATAGTTTCTTTCAAAAACTATAGAGTTCGTTTATGAATGAGAGAAAGTAAACAATACTAAAACCTGAAAAATAAAGAAAATAAAGAAGCGCAAGTATCAGATTTGATTCAGATTACTACTAGAGGAAACTTACTATCTACTGATTACGATTCATGTTGCTTACGGCAAAACTAAAAATTTTGCTATATAGCATCACTGTATCATCGTAATCACCCAGATCTTCATGATTGTTGCGGTAATCAATATCCAGTAAAATGGGTGTTTCCCCCCTTGATATACTCTGTAGTTTGGCTATATACTTTCCGCTATCCCACAAGGGAATACGGTCATCTTGAGATGCGGGCATTATTAAGGTTGCTGGATACTCAGAAGTGGTATTTATGTTATAGTAGGGGTCCATTTTAACCAGGCCTGTGAATTCCAGGCTGTCTTTTACGGTACCATATTCAAGGTAACTTGTACTACTAGCTGTGGCTGATGATTCTAAACCAAGGGGATTTAATCTAGGTACTTCAGAAATAAATGAAGAATAAAGGTCCGGACGTTCATTCACTGCCATACCTGCCGTAACACCACCTGCACTGGCAGTATATAAAGAAATAAGTCCCTTGCTAGTAAAACCTTTTTCAATTAAGGCTTCAGTGCAGGAAATGAGGTCCCTCCAGGAATTATGTTTTAGTGTTTTCATTCCCTGTAAATGCCACTCTTTGCCTTTTTCTCCACCTCCTCTTACGTGAGGAAAGGCGAGAATACCTCCCCGGGATGCCCAGTCCAAAAAAATAGGGTAGAAAAAGGGACTCAGACTTTCTCCATAAGCACCATATACATATATAAACACCTCATTTTTAGAGTTAAGTATTAAGTTGGAATTATAAATAAGAGATAATGGCACCTCTACTCCATCGTGACTTTTAACCATTATCTGCTCGGAAATAAGATTTTGAAACTCAGGATATAATGTTTCTGATTGTAAACCTTCTTTTTGTAATCCTTCGGCGTTTATAAGGAACCTTGTATAATTCGAGGTCCAACCATCTAATTCTACACCAATAAAATTATTCTTTACCGACCCCCCAAAGAAAGTTACATACCCCGGGGTAAAGGGTGTTTTCAGTTGAGCAATATTCTTTTTCGTGTCTACTTCCCATAGACTCACTTCAACCCCGAACTTAGACTTGGAGTAATATACTTTATCCCTGGTTACATCAAATTGGGTTATTGGATTCTCCTTAGTTCCTTCGGCCAGTACTTCAGGATTATTGAAATTTGGATTGTGGATCTGAATGCGGCTTATCTGATTTCCTTTGTCATTTCCTTGCCGAAAAATAAATTCTACCCCTCGTACTTCTCCCTCAGTTAAATAAACTTTCTGCTCTTCTTTAAAAAAAGGAATCCAATTTGCATTTCCTGATATTACATCTGAAACTTTTGCAATGTAGGCGTCATAGTAATCACTGGAACTTGCAGAATAGCCGATTATGTATTTATCCTGGCTGGAACCTATTTTAACTTTCGGATAAAAATCCGGAGGAATATTTACGGTACTGGTATTTCCGAAAACTTTCTTATTTACCGCTAGACTATCCCCCAATTTGTGAAGAACGGAAAAGGAATTTCTCTTATACCCCGGTTTCTTTTGATCTACTACAGGAAAGTATAGATAAATAAAACCCGAACTATCGGGTAACCACTCAATTCCGCCAAATGAAGGATTAATATTGGTGATTTCTTCTGTATATAACTTCTTATTTTTTACATCTAAAATCCTAACAGTAGTTGAGAAATTTTGATTGGATCGAAATCCAATAGCAATTTTCTCTCCATCGAATGAGGGCTTCAAATAGGAGATTTCTGTTTTTTCATTATGATTTGCTGGATCAAAGAGTTCCAGCTCTTCTGCTGAAAGATTTTCTTTAAAATATAGCTTTTCGGTACCGGACGAATCATCATATTTCAAATAAAAATAGTTTCCATCTTCATTCACTTCAACCATGCTGATTTTTCCGTTCTGACGATTCTCGTATTCTTCAAACTTTTTTAAATAATCTTGTAATAGATCATTATTCGAAAAATAAGCTTCAGCCAAAGAATCCTGGGCTTTTAACCATTGGACAATCATTGGATCTTCAAGGTTATTCAGGTTAGCATAATCATCTTTAAGTGTGATTCCAAAATTACGAGAAGTCACCGCCTGCTTGGGAAGAAAAGGGTATTGTGATTGAGCAAAAATTTCCTGGCCAAAAGAAATACTTAAAGCTACTATGCTCAAAAAAAGGTTTAGGAGGTGATCTTTCATTTTCAGTGTATTAAATTTTAAAAAACCCGGAATAGTCCGGGCTTTTTTGATTTAAGCTGATTATCCCTTACCAGCCTTAGGACGTCTCACCTTGTCACGATCAATTCCGGCGCTACTTCCGCCTCCCTTAATTTTTTCCAAATTTTTTAAAGCTCTTCCTTGGTAATCTTTCAATGTTTTTTTCATGATTGAAAATTTTAAATGTTAATAAATATTTGTGTGCTACTAATTAACTGCATCGGGAAATAAATAGCAATGTATACATACCTCCCATTTATAAATGACCGGTCACTTTTCTTGAATTCAGTTCCTTAATAAATTTTGATGGGTATACACCAGTGTTTTTATAAAAGGCTTTAGAAAAAGATTCACTTGTCTTAAATCCAAATACTTCAGCCAATCCCTGATTACTGAATTTTAAAAGAGTAGGATCATCATTTAACATACGGATCGCTTTCGTTACTCGTAGGTCTTTTAGATAATTTGGAAATGTTTTCCCTTTATATGTATTGATAATAATAGAAAGGTAAGAGGTATTAGTCTCCAATTCCTGTGCAAGGGTGGACATATCTAATTCTTTATCTAAAAACCTTTCAGAGTTTTCGAACTTTTCCAGTTTATTTAAAATATCATTTCTGATATCTTCAGGTACAGAGCTTGGATGGTTATTGACCGGCTGACTTTTTATTTTTTTCCCAACTGAACCTTCTTCCATTAATACTTTCAATTTTCTTTGCATATGGATCGACCTCAGGAAGAAGAATATCCCCGTAAAGCTTCCCAAACTTGCCAGGAATCCAGCAGCAGTAATTATCGATTTTTTATTTTCAAGCTGTGCTTCAGCCTCCCTTTTTTGTTGCTTTAAATAGGGAATATCATATGAAGCCATAGCCGCATTTATAATATTTTCCTGTTTAGTAGAATATAAACTATCATAGGTAATTAATTTCCCGATGTATTCTATCTGACTCTGTTTATCATTCTGAGCCATAGAGTGGAGAATTAGTTGATGATAAACATCTTTAACTTCTGGAAAAGGGTCTCCTGTACCTGCCACAATGGAATCAATTTCTTTAAAATATTTAATAGAAAGATCTTTATTATTCAACCTGTTCTCAATTTTACCGAGGTAATATAGCTTTATAGCTCTGCTGGTCCCATCTAGAGAACCACTATATTTAAGGAGTGTGTCTCTGGCTTTACTAAAAGCGCCATCGTAAAAATTGATTTGTGCGTCTAAGAGAATAAAATCCTGAAAATTAATATGATCCTTTAATTCTAAGGTTAAATCTATGCCCTGATTAGCATAGTATCTCGCTGAGTCTATTGCCTGTAACCGTAAATGAGTGAGAGAAAGATTAAACAACAATAGTGTGTAATCTTCATATTGTTGTACCTCAAAATTATTTTCTTTTTTCAATAATTTTAAAGATTTATTGTAAAGTTCAGCCGCAGCATAATGCTGTCCGTAAAGATTTCGAATTGCTGCAATAGCTAGTGCAAATTCCATTTGCTGTTCCACATTATTTTTCCTCAAAGCATGATTATATGCCGTAAGGTAATTGGTAAGAGCTATCTGAAAATTTCCAGATTCATAATAGAGATGTCCTTTCAGTGCGTATCCAAGCGCAGGATAATTTGAATGAGTACTCTCTTTGGTAAGCAAAATGACTGAATCTGCATATGCTAATGCAGCAAGATTTTCTGCTAAAGTTGTTTTATAATAATAGGCTCGAGCTTTTTCAAGATTATTGTTTTCTAAGGTAGCTTTTTTTAAATGTATTTTGATCAGCATTCCTAAAGCTGCACTGTCTTCTTCTTCTAACGCATCATATTCCAAATCCTGGATTTCTTCATAGGATAATTTTGTCGTTACTCTTTCTTTACTCATACTAGGCATATCCTGTGAATAGCCATAAAAAGGAATGGCTCCACTTGATGCTATTATTAAATAGACAATGATTGATTTATATGTTGTCGGGATTAGTGCCATACTTAAAATATATTAGGTTGTCCATAGCTGTCGGAACTGATAAAAAACCCGCTCAAGTAATGTCACTTCCTCAAGTACTATTTCTGCTGTCCCTATTAATTCCTGATGGAGAATCAATTCTTTTCCATAAGAAGTTATTAAACTATCCACATTTAAATAAACAACGTAAGCTGGTACTGTCGCCCTGCTAGGCACCTCTGATATCGAGTTAACACTGGCCTTTATCATTCCCCATTCCCTGTAAGGGTAATTTTCTAATTTTAGATATACCTTTTGGCCTCTACTAATCTGTCCCGAATTTTGAACAGGAACGATACATTTGCCTAACAGATCATTCCTGGTAAATGGAACAATAGTGAATACAACCTCACCTTCAAGAATATTCTGATGTTCGCCCCAAACCTGGTTAATAGATAGTCTTCCTGCAACAGGACTTTTTATGATATTTTCATCTTCCCATTCAGTAATACCATTGAGAAGATTTTGCCGGGCAAAAACCAATTCCGCTTCCTGTATGCTTAATTTCCTTTCTTCCGAAGTCCTTAAGATATCAAGGTCTCCTTTTGCCTTGCTCTTGTTAGCCTGGATTTGGATCAACTGTTGTTTAAGTAAAGAGTATTGCCGATTTTTCTCTGTATATTCCAACTCCATCTTTTCTAAATCAAATTTTGAGATCACTCCTTTTTCATATAATTGACGATGGCGGTTTATGTTCTCTGCTGAAATAGAAAGACTGCTTTCCATTAAGTGAAACTCCTCTTCTTTAGAATTTAGAATTGATCCCTGGCTAAAAATATTTAGTAGCAACTGTTGCTCTATTGCTTCCTTCTGGCCGATTGTACTTTCTAAAATAAGGGTGTGATACTCTTCTAAAAACCTATTATAAGCTGCCTGCAAGGATGTTCCTAAATTTAAGGTTACCGGAAATTCTGTTATTAATGCTTCCAGAGATAATATCTCTGGAAAATCCTCCATTAATCTTTCTTTTAAGAAAGCAACATCTCTTTGGTTTGCTGGATTATCAAGAACTGCAACAATATCTCCTACTGCTATGGAATCTCCAGGTTTATAAAAAATAGCAGAAAACTTTCCGTCCCTTTTTGCTTTAATTTCAACAGGTGGATTCTTTGAAGTAACCGTTACAGTACCTTCTACTACCTGATTGAAAGAAATTATTCCAGCCAGAAGAAGTACCAGAAAGAAAAATAAAAACATATAGACTGTACCGTGGCGCAGTAAATAACCAGGTTCAATATCTAAAGGATTACTCCCCTTCTTATGATATTCTCTACTTTCCCTCATCTCAAATCTTTAATTGGTTTTTGATCAGGTTATGGTAAACTCCTTTATTTAAAATTAAATCCTGGTGATTACCACTTTCCACAATCTGCCCTTTATTCATAACCAGTATTTGATCAGCATTCATTACGGTTGATAGCCTATGGGCTATAATTACAACCGTTCTGTTTTTATAAAAAGAATTAAGGTTTTCAGTAATTAATATCTCGTTTTCCGAATCTAATGAGCTGGTGGCTTCGTCCAGGAATAAGTAATCCGGATTTTTGTAAATTGCCCTAGCCAGTAAAATCCTTTGTCTTTCTCCGCCACTAAGGAGCTGTCCATTTTCACCAATCCGTGTCTGATAACCAAGAGGCAGTTTCTCAATGAATTCATTTAGGTTAACCATTTCCGCAGCTTTGCGTAACGACATACGGTCTACGGGAATATCTGGTTTTGATTCCGTAATATTCCTCTCAATTGTATCATTAAAAAGACTTCCGTCCTGCATTACAACTCCACATCTACTCCTCCACAGGGATGTAGTAATATCTCTAAGATCTTCTTCTCCAACTCTCAGATAACCTTTCCAAGGTTTATAAAATTTTAGAAGCAATTTTAACAAAGTTGTCTTTCCTGAACCGCTAGAACCCACAATTGCTGTGATCTTTCCTTTGGGAATAGTTATATTGAGATCATTTAGTAAGGGTGACAATGAAGGGTTTCCATATCCAAAACTAAGATTCCTTAGATGAAGATCGCCTTCGGGTTTAAAATTGTCATACCTTCTCTTACTATCTTCAGGTATTTGATTATGTACCTCAGACAATCTGTTAAAAGAGAGTCTGGCACTCTGGTAATCTGTAAGAAAATTAATGATATTGGAAATAGGCAAGGAAAGACTTCCTATAATAAATTGAATGGCCAACATAGCCCCTAAAGTGATTTGACCTGTGATCACGGCTTTTGCAGACCAGAATATTATCAAAAGATTGGTTAATTCATTTAGGAATAGCCCACCTTTGATTTGTGTCTGCCCTACCCCTAAAATCTTTGACTTTAACTTGAAAAGACTATTTTGATTAATTTCCCACTCCCCTTTTCTCCTGTTTTCAGAATTGTTTAATTTGATTTCTGAAACTGCAAGGATGATCTGTAGAAATAGAGATTGGTCGTTCCTGTTAAGATCGAAAAGCTGGTTATCCAGAAGTTCCTTTTTCTTCATAAATAACAGGGACCACCCGAAAAACAAAGAAGTTCCTGTAAAAAATATAAGTGCTATATAGGGATGGAAGTAGAACAAAACTATTCCAAATACAACAATAGAAAAGATATCAAAAGGGATATTTAATCCACGTCCGTTTAGAAAATCGTCTATCCTTTGATGATCATAAATTCTTTGCATAAAATCTCCTGTGGTTTTTGATTCAAAATATGCTATAGGAAGTTTCATTAATTTTCCCAAAAAATCTGAAAGCATTTGAATATTTAAACGAGTACTTATATACAGCAGAATCCAATCTCTAATTACTTCTGATATTGAACGAGTTAAAAACAAAAAGAACTGTGATAATAAAATAAGGTTGATGAAACCAAAATCTTCATAATTTATTCCATAATCCACCAGACTCTGTGTAAGGAAAGGAAGCATTAATTGAATAGTGGCCGCAATTATTAAACCGAGGAGTAACTGGTTTATATATGCCATATAAGGTTTGAGATATTCAAGAAGGAATCCTAAACCATCTTTCTTCTCCATGTCCGGAGGTTCCTCGTCTAAGAAATGATCAGTGGGCTCTACAAGAAGAAGGACACCCTGTTCATTTTCAGCCTCTGCCCATTTTCCGATGAATGCACTATGCCGGTATTTCAACCTGCCATAAGCCGGGTCAGAAACATAAATAAACTTGTTGCTAACTTTATAGATAATTATAAAGTGATTCCCCTCCCAATGGGCAATAGCAGGAAGAGGTACTTCTGAAATTAATTCCTGAAAATCTGCTTTTATTCCGACAGATTCTATTCCCAATTTGTTTAATGCTTCAGAAAGCCCTTCCATAGAAGCCCCATCCCTTTGTAGAAAAGAGATTTGTCGTAAATATTCCAGATCATATTTCTTCCCGAAGAATTCCGTGAGCATCTTTATACATGATGGCCCACAATCCATCTGATCCAGTTGACGATATACAGGAAAATCGACAGTCCTAAACATAACAAATAAAACTAATTACACTTAAATTTAATTTGGAATTGAATAGGATTTATCTCAAATAAAAGCCGATTTATAAATCACGTTCTTTTGGAAAAGAATTAGGGGTGTATTCTTTTCTTTAATGTTGCCAAGGGTAGGTTAAATTAACCTTGAACAAATATTTGAATCCTCCAATCACTTGGGCTGCAGAAATTTAATAAATAAAATTTAATATTTATAAAAAAAATCATCATCAAAAAGAGAAATTTTGAAACAATTAATATTTGAAAAATGGGGGTAAAATTAATATCGATTTCGCCCCCATATTTTCTGGTTATTCAAGATGCTGCATTCGGATTTTGAGAAGTATTAACTTCTTTCCTTTGTTTAAGAATTCCTTTTAAAGCATTCATATCCTGACTCACCTTGTTTTCCAAAACTCTGGCATAAATTTGGGTTGTTGAAATTTTTGTATGTCCTAAAAGTCTGGAAACCGTTTCAATAGGTACCCCATTACTTAAAGTTACGGTGGTTGCAAATGTATGCCTGGCCATATGGAAGGTGAGATTCTTTTTTAAGCCACATAGAATAGCAACTTCTTTTAGATAGACATTTAATTTCTCATTAGTAATTACAGGTAATAGCGTACCAGAGACCATTGTCATAGGATGGTTTTCATATTTCTTTATCAGCTCTAAAGCAGGGTCAAGTAATGGAATCCTAATAGGTGTTTTAGTCTTCTGTCGCTGTGTAACAATCCAATTATTGCGGTCTATCCCAATAGAAATATGATCTAATGTGAGTTTCATTATATCAACATAACTTATTCCGGTATAACAGCTAAAGACAAAAAGGTCTCGTACACGTTCTAACCTTTCAACCGGAAATTCATAGGTTTCCAAATTTGATAATTCATTAGCTGATAAAAATTCGCGTTTCGTATTCTCAAAGGTGTTTTTCCAACGTCTAAAAGGATCTTTATCTATCCACTCCATATTATAAGCTAGCGTAACCATTTTTCGCAACCGCTGAATATGCTTCATAACGGTATTATGCTTCATGGCTTTTGGGTGACCTTTGGGATAATAGGAATTAAGAAAATTTTCAAAATCACATAGGAACTTATAATCAAGTTCTCTAAGATATACATCAGAAGTCTTTCTATCCACCTTTATGAATTTTTGGATATATCCTTCAGTTATTTTGAAATTCTTGATAGTTCCCTGAGCTAAAGTATGTTCTGTTTTCCTGGAATGGTAGTCTATAAGGTTTTGAAGTGATTTAGATTCCTCAACTTCTCCCAGGTAGGTAGCCTTGATTAACTTTGCCGTAATTAGCTTACCCTTAAACAATAAATCCAGATAGCATTGGAAAAGCCTGGATTGAACTTGGTCCAAATACTGGTTTAATTGCTTTGCTTCAGTAGATTTTCCCCGTGCCCTTTTTTTTACGGGATCCCATAAATGAAAAGAAATTTTCCTTTTTAAACTGATGGTGGATCTTTTTTGGTTTACCGTAATTCTAACATAGATAATTACCTTATCACCGATAATTTTTTTAGGGTTAACCAAAAATAGAATTGAAAATGTGTTTGACGTACTCATAGTTGTCATCTTTTTTAATTAAACAATTAATATTCAGATGAAGTCAAATCAACTATATAGTCCAACAAAAATTTTTCTCCAAAAGACACCTAAGGTGTCTTTTAAAAATTCAGGTGTCTTTTAGCTATCTTTTTAATTCAAATTACATCAAATTAAATGAATGCCCGAAACCTAAAAAACCACGCTAATCCTAAGATTTGCGTGGTTTTGATAAGATTTGTTAATCTTAAGAGTGACCTTGCCAGGATTCAAACCTGGAACCTCCTGAGCCGTAATCAGGTGCGCTATTCAGTTGCGCCACAAGGCCATT
>NZ_DATCSO010000110.1:0-35011 GCF_036568425.1 Salegentibacter sp.
GAAGTAGGTGAAGTTTTTGTGGAATGTTGGGTTTATTTCTTCCAGCTCTAATTTTCTCCCGAAATGGGATTCGAATTCTTTAATGAGGTTTAATGCTTGATTATATACTCTTATAGTCACCGGTGCGATGCTGCCCTTTTTATAGGTGATGTATTTATCTATTAGTTCGGTGAAGGTGAGTTTTGATTGGACGGTTTTTTCTCTGGTTTCATTCTTTAGATATGATTTTAACCGGTTTCGCAGAAAGAGTGGGGAGATATTTTCTGCGTCCCTTGCCCCTTCTTTATAAACATCGATAATGGCACTGCTTATATCATCCAGGTAATTATTATCCTCATCTTTATATTTTCGGGTTATGTTTTTTAATCGCTGCTTTTTGAAATCCCATTCATCATACCTGGCTTTTATTCCGGTTCCGTATTTTAAACGCTGTGATCCGTAAGTAAAGAAGAGGTAAATATAAAATTCCTCTTTTTTGTTTTTAGCAGCTTCATTTTTGCTTTTGAAAGCAAATCTAACAGTGCCTTTTGCTCTAGTTTCCATCCCCCGATTTATTATGTTTTGACCAAAAAGGTACAAATAAGGGTACAAATTTAAGCATAATTGTGGATACCCAAGAGATAAGTAAGTTTAACGATTTCACTTAAACCCCTTAATTCACAATGGTTTTACTGAGTTTTAATGATATATGTTAAATTTTTTGACGGGGCAAAACTGGTACTGGAGGCACCACCTTGAAAGCCCTGACTTTTAGTCGGGGTTTTTTGGTTTAAGCTTTTACCTAAATGAGTAATAGCCTTATCTGGCGGGAAAGTAAAAGTGCCTGTACGGCTTTTTGATGGGTATTGCCTGATCAATTCTCTAAAGGCTCGTTCTCGTAATCATAGGGAATATAATTTTCCCATTTCCACGGAGTAAATGTATCTCCAATGGTTTTTTCCAGTAATTCTTTAAAAATGCTTTCCCCGTTATCGCTATTGGACAAAATGAGTACTCCTATACCAGTTTCGGGGAAAATTATAGAATAATGCTGAAAACCTTCTGAATGTCCTTCTTTGAAAATTCCTTTGCCATAGGGTGTATCTAATACGCCCCAGCCTAACCCATAACCTAAGTCTATATCTTCGTTCTCACTGGTTTCCACCAGGGCATTGGGTCCAAACTGTTGCTTGCTTTTAATGGAGATTTGCTGCTTAAACATCTCATTATAAGACTCTTTTTGCAATAATTTTTGATCTAAGACGGCTTGCAAAAACCTGGAGTAATCTGCTAAGCTTGTACCAAGACTGCCAGCTGCTCCGGCATCATCTGCCTCATCAAAGGGAACAAGAGTTTGATTTTTTGTATGTCCGTAAGCATATTGACCTTTAAACTTTTCTCGCAAAACGTAGATATAGCTTGTTCTATCCATGCTTAATGGCCGAAAGATCCGCTCCTGCGCCATTTCTTCGAGTCCTTTCCCCGTTATTCCCTCGATCACGAACTGTAACAGACTTAAACCTTCCCCAGAGTAACTATATCGGGCTCCAGGCTCGAACTGGAAATACAGCTCACCTTGTGGATCATGCCCACGGTTGGTTAAAAAACGCCAGTTTGGAAAGCCGGTGGTATGAGTCAGACACATGCGAGCAGTTATTTTTTCATACCTCTTATCCCCTTTTAAGTGGTGATAACCTTTCCAACTTTTCGAAAATTCATAGTCTGGAAGAGGTTTTTCAAGATAATTTTGAAGAGGAGTGTCAAGATCAATAATACCTTCTTCTACAAGCTGCATAACCAGAACAGAAAAAACTGCTTTACTCAAGGAAGCCCCGTAAAAGATCGTGTTCTCCTTCAGTATATCCTTTTCAACAGCATTACGAAGACCAAATGCTTTCTGATAAACCACCTGATTGTTATTGAGAACCGATATTGCCAGCCCGGTAACATCAGCTGTATCCATCAGTCTTTTGACCGCTTCCTCTATTTCTACTGAAGTGATCTTACCTCCATCTATTTTTTGAATTACTCCTTCCTGACCAAGAGAAAAATTAATGCAAAATAGTATGGCCGAAACTGAATATAAAATTTGTTTGAACATATTAGTCTTAGTTTAAAATTCATATTGAAACAATGACCCAAATTTAATGTTCAGAGAGCTATAGAACCACGACATCTACCCGTCACTTACCCGACTTCCTGATCTTAATACTTGTAATCCACAGCATTGGGGAATAGGCTTTCTTAATTTTAGAGAAATTTTATAACTAATGGATATTTAAAGGTTTCGTCCTTCAGCATTTTTTGTGTGTTCAAAATAATTTGGGAAAGAGTAAAGATTGAAATGAGTATAAGAAGAATTAACCCCATCTCGAAAAGCATCAAAAGCAAGAAAACACCAAGTAAAAAGGCAAGGCTAACAGTCAGGTGAAAATTAATTACCGCCCTTCCATGCTCATCATAAATTGGATGATCACTCCGCTTGTATGCCCAAAGAATAAGCGGTACAATAATATTTCCAAAAGGAATGATAAAACCTATCAACGGCGAAAGATGAAACATTAAAAGCCATTTTCTTTCAGATGCACCGGATAATTTTTCATCTTCAGCAAATCCTCCGGACAAGAGCTCATGGACTTCAAGTTCTAATGAACCTGCAAGTAAAGCTAATGTTTGTAGGTGAGGTTCTACTTTAGCATTTTCAATTCTTTGAATTGTTCGAACAGCTACCCCGGAACTTTCAGATAATTTTTCCTGCGACCAACCTTTACGTTTTCTCTGATCACGTAAATTTTTAGCAACCGTAGCTTTTTGAGTTATTTCCGAAGGCATTTAAGCGTTTTTCAAGCCACTAATTTACAAATTGTTGATTCAACTCCGGTTTAAGCCTTATCTCTCTAATTACTCACGGCAACTTCTGAATATTCAAGCTTCCGGATGGGCAATATTTCTCGGTAAGTCAAACATCGCCACACCCATTCCAGAGGACCATAAAGAAAATAAGTTAGCCAGATTTTACTGTAAATTACTTGAAAAATAAAGACAGCCACTGCACTTAGTAAAGTTTGTATTGGACTTAAGCTTTCATAAAGTTTAAATCCGAGTGAAGAAAAAAGTATGACTCCAAATACACTGTGCATCACATAATTCGTAAGCGCCATTCTACCCACGTATTTGAAAGGATTGAAAATGCGCTGAAATTTGCTGTTATACCAAATCCATCCAATTCCCCAAAGGTAAAACAGACCCATTACGATATCTGACAAAAACATGAATTTAAAGAAAAGTGGTCGGAGACTTTCGTTTCTGTAAATCTCTAATTCCGGAAGATAAAATAAAAACAGGATCCTGTAACAATTCGTAAGAATGGCAATGAAAATTACAGGTTTCTTTATTTTCTCGATAAAAGCCTCCAGAGATTTCCAGATTTTCTTTTTCCCAAAATAAAGCCCCAACAGAAACATGGAAAGCGCTACAGGAGCCAGGAATGAATATAAAATCGGGATGTTAGACATGTATTCAAGAAATCGGAGTTTTATTCCTTCCAGGTAGGTTCCTTCACTAATGATCCTCACTACTTCGGCTCCCGCATAATCTTTTAAATATAAATGAGGCTGATAGTCAAGGTAATTAAATAAAGCACCAAAGATCTGGTCATAATAAGGAAACAACAAAAAGAAAGCAGATAGAATCAGCAACATTCTATTGGAAATCCTAATCAATAGTGTCACCAACAACCCCAGCATGGCGTATAAATGAAGTACGTCTCCCGACCATAGTAAAATTATATGCAGTAACCCGATAATAAATAAGGCGAACATTCTCCTTAGGAAAAAGGAAAATGTCAGCTCCTTCCTCTCGTATAATTTGAGTGCCTGCATAGAAATTCCCAGGCCGAAAAGAAGTGAGAATATTGGAAAAAACTTACTGTAAAAAAATAACTGAAGGATCTTTACCGCAATTTGGTCTATAGTGGAAGTCCACTGTTGGCTGAACACCTCCTGGTTTACGAAGGTGCTATTCATAATTTCAATGTTAACCACAAAAATTCCCAGGACTGCAAAACCGCGGAATATATCCAGAAGTTCAATTCGTTTTTTCTGTTTTGTTGGAGATACCTGAATTGAATTGCTCATAAAATGATGGAGATAGATTTTTTAGACAATACTATGTTTTTCTGATTTCAACTTTTCTGTTGAATATAAAGCCACGTAGAATTTTTCTCAGCAAAAATCCTTAATGAGATTCCAAGTGATTTTTTTCTTAAAGATTTATCCTGAAATGAGATGTAAATTTCTAAACCTCATTATTCTGATCCTTTATTAAGAGATTTATCAAGGATTAATCTGGCAAACAGGGATCTATGAACTTCTGCTTTGTCTAAAGGATTCCCCCACCACATTCCTTCACTGTTTGCAAGAATTATTAAAGTCAATTTTCTTTCAGGGATTTTAAGATATAAGGCTGTAAATCCTGCTTCCTCATCCCATCCGGCATGCCAAATAAGTTTTTCCCCTCTATAATCCTGGACATACCACCCAAAGGCATATGGTTGAATTTTTCCTTTTTGATTTCAAATATCTGATCAAACTGAGCCTGAATTCAGGCCTTACTTTGCGCAGAAAAATTAAAGCTGATAAGGAAAAGAATAGAAAATAAAAAAATCGTTTTCATGATTAAAGTTTCCTCAAATATAACTAAAATATTAGTTTAACTAACTTATTAGTTAAAAAATACAAAAATCTTTAAGGACTCCATTTTTATCAGTATCCTGTTGCACCGAGATAAAGCAAGGAAGCGATAAAGTTTATCCAAACCACAAACAGCAATTCCAAACCAATTGAGATTACACTACTGCTGAGATAAAAAGTAACAGGGTGAAAATCAGAAAGAACCCTAAGGCGGTATAATAAAGTAATCTTTTCATGTACTTAATTAATTTTCTTTCCTAACCAAGCTAGTTTGTTTTGCGATAACTCCATACAGCCAGAGCGTTCAGAACGACAGCAAAAAAGCTCATCACCCCAAAATGCCATAAAATATCACCTAATCCAGATCCTTTTAACATTACCATTCTAATGACCTCTACAAAATAGCGAATCGGGTTTAAAAGGGTTAATTTCTGTGCCCAATCGGGCATACTTTCAATAGGGGTAAACAAACCACTCATCAGGATAAAAACCACAATAAAAAACCATGCAATAAACATCGCCTGTTGCTGGGTATCGGTATAATTTGAGATAAAAAGGCCCATTCCAAGTATAACAAGAAGATACACCGCTGTAAACAAGTAGATCAATCCAATATTCCCAACAATTGGCACATTGAAGACCACCCTGGCAATTAAAAGCCCCACGCTAAGTATTATTATTCCCAAAACCCAGAAAGGAAATAATTTGCCGATGATGAACTGATATTTTTTAATGGGGGTTACGTTTATTTGTTCGAGAGTTCCTACTTCCTTTTCTCTAACGATATTCATTCCTGAAAGGAAGAGGGTTAGCATAGTAACTAATAGCACCAGAATTCCCGGCACCATGAAGGTCTTATAATTAAGAGTTTCATTATACCAGAAAGAAGGGATGGTGAGAATGTTCATTTGCTTAAGCGTACGGTCTTCCGGTTGCATTAATTCCACAGAAATCTTCCTGTTAAAATCCCTCACAACCCGGTTAAGGTAAACATTTTCTACTCCGGCTTTGGCACCATCTATTGCATTGAGGTAAACTGCTAACGAATTTCTTTTTTCCCTAACAAGGTCCCGCTCAAAATATCGGGGGATTTCCAGAACAACATCAACTTCTCCTCTTTTCAGGGCATTATCAGCCTCTTTTTTTGAAGGGTATACTCCTAAGACCGAAAAATATTCGGAAGCTTCAAATTTACTGATCAATTCCCGGGAAAGCGAAGTCTGATCCTGATCTATATAAGACAGCCGTATATTATTCACCTCAAAGGTCGCTGCGTTTGAAAGTATAATCAACTGCAATAAAGGCATAACGAAGATGATAGGCAGCATTCCTTTGTTACGCATAATTTGCTTAAACTCCTTCTGAACTATGTATTTTATGGTTTTCATTTTTCTCTCCTCCCCTATTTTTATTCCAGTCTGATCTTATACTTTTTTACACTTATCCCGATAAACACAAGAGCCATAGTGATAAGGATAAGGGTCTCTTTCCATAGGAATGCTATTCCCACCCCTTTAAGCATAATTCCTTTTAGAATTATGATAAACCACTTCGCAGGAATAATATTACTAAGTACCTGAAGTGGCTCAGGCATACTCGAGATCGGAAAAATAAACCCCGACAACAAAATAACCGGAAGCATCAAGCCCATCAGAGACATCATCAGGGCGGCTTGCTGAGTTGCTGCAATTGTAGAAATAAGAACTCCAAGGCTTAATGCAGTAATAATAAACAAGACACTCTCAAGAGCTAAGAGAATCAGACTCCCCTCCACTGGAACCTGAAAAACCAAAAAACCAAGCAATAAAATAATTATCGCATTGATCACTGATAGAAAGATATAAGGGAAGACCTTTCCAACTACTACCTGAATTGGTTTAAGAGGTGACACCAAAAGAATTTCCATCGTTCCCTGTTCTTTCTCCCGGGTGATAGAGATAGAAGTCATCATTGCCGAAACCAGCATTAATATTACCGTCATTACCCCTGGAACAAAGTTGTAAACACTTTTTAATTCCGGGTTATAAAACATCTGGGATTTTACTTCCAGCTTATAAGGAGCTTCAGTTTGGAGATTAATTTCGTCACTATGATGCTGGAGAATGGATTGCACGTAATTACTTATGGTATTAGCCGTATTGGGATCGGTAGCATCTGTTATGACCTGTACATTGGCCTGATTTAAAATCTGGAGATTATTTGCAAAATCTTTTTCAAAAACCAGCACCGCCTTAACTCTTCCTTTCTGAAAGACCTCCTCGACCTCCTTTTCGCTCCGCACTTCACTTTCAATATTAAAATAGGGGGAGGCATTGAGCTTATTGATAATGATCTCGGTTTCTGAATCTGCAGATTTATCCAGAATAGCTATTTCTACGTTATTTATTTCGTTAGTAATGGCGAATCCAAAAAGCAGGATCTGCACTATAGGCATTCCAAAAAGTATGATCATAGAACGCTTATCACGAAAGATGTGATAGAATTCTTTATTTACAAAACCTTTAAATCGTTCAAACATCTTTAACTTCAGATTAGCATCATTCTACGTTTCTTGCCAGTTTCAGAAATACTCCGTTCATAGAATCAGCATTAAAACTTTGCTTCAGTTTTTTAGGCGTATCCAGAGCTTCTATTTTTCCTTCCACCATAATGGAAACTCTGTCACAATATTCAGCTTCATCCATATAATGGGTGGTCACAAAGATGGTGGTACCCTTATGAGCTTCAGCGTAGATAAGCTCCCAAAACTGTCGGCGGGTTATAGGATCTACACCACCGGTAGGTTCATCCAGAAAAACGATTTGAGGCTCGTGTAAGAGGGAAACCATAAAAGCCAGCTTCTGTTTCCACCCCAAAGGCAAAGAACCCACTAAAGAATCGGCTACTTCCTGTAATTGAAGTTCCTCAAGCAACTTCCCGGTTTTTTCTTTTATATGCTTTCTGCTTAGCCCATAAATACCTCCAAAGAATTTGATGTTCTCCCTAATTGTGAGATCATCGTACATAGAGAATTTCTGACTCATATAACCTATATTTTTCTTCACCTCATCGGCCTGGCTGTGCACATCAAAATGACTTACCATAGCATCACCGGAAGTAGGTTTAGATATTCCGATAAGCATTTTCATAGCCGTAGTCTTGCCTGCTCCGTTAGCCCCGAGGAATCCAAAAATCTCTCCTTTAAAAACATCAAAGGAAATGCTATTAACAGCGGTAAAATCTCCAAACTTTTTGGTGAGCTCCTTAACTTCTATAACTTTTTCCTTTTCCATTTTCTAAGTTTCTGAAGATGAAGCCAGATCCATAAATACATCTTCTACACTGGCTTCGGCAGCATGGATCTCCAGTTCTTCGTGTTCCTTTTCAAGCAAGTATTCTTTAAGTTCCTGCAATTCAAATGTTTCTTCTGAGGAGGTGAAATGTATATACTCGCCAAACGCAAAGACGCTTTCACTACCCGGATAATCCTTTAGATCCTGAATTAATTTGTAAGTCTCCCTGGAACGAACATTATAGATTTGTTTTGGATGTTTTTCAATAATATTTTCCGGGCTATCCACCCTAAGTATTTTTCCTCCCTGAATTAAGGCGATTCTGTCGCATAGCTCAGCTTCATCCATGTAAGGAGTGGAAACCAAAATACTAATTCCCTTTTCGCGTAATCGTTTAAGCATTTCCCAGAATTCTTTTCGGGAAACAGGATCAACTCCAGTGGTAGGTTCATCAAGAAAAAGCACTTTTGGTTTATGGATCAAAGCACAACTCAAAGCCAATTTCTGCTTCATTCCTCCAGAAAGTTTTCCAGCCCGGCGATCTTTAAAGGGTTCTATTTGTATATATATATCCTTAATCAATTCGTAATTCTCCTCTATGGTTGTACCGAAGATGGTCGCAAAAAAATTGAGGTTTTCTTCTACGCTTAAATCCTGATATAATGAAAATTTGCCCGGCATATAGCCAACAGATCGACGGATGCTCTTATAATCCTTCACTACATCGTAGCCAGCCACAGTCGCCGTTCCTTCATCTGCAAACAACAGGGTAGTGAGTATTCTAAAAAGAGTGGTTTTTCCTGCTCCATCGGGGCCAATAAGACCAAAAAGTTCTCCTTGCTTTATCTCCAGGGAAACATCGTCCAGAGCCTTTAACTTTTTGTAGGATTTACTAATATTTTTGATACTAATACTCATTGCACGCTCTTATTCCAACCACATTTCTGCAGGCATCCCGATTTTCAGGCTACCCTCATTTTTCACTTTAATTTTAACAGCATAGACCAGGTTAACCCGTTCTTCTTTAGTCTGAATGATCTTCGGAGTAAATTCCGCCGAAGAAGAAATCCAGCTTACTTTTCCAGGAAAGCTTGCCATACCATCAGGAGCGTCTATTTTCACATTTACTTCCTCACCTAATTTCACATCAGGAAGCTGGGTTTCACTTATAAAAACCCGTAAAGTCATCTCGTCCAGATCAGCAATTTTATATATAGGTCTACCAAAAGAAGTGATCTCCCCGGGTTCAGCATATTTCGAAAGAACGGTGCCTTCTACGGGATTTATAATTTTACTTTTTTCTATCTGATCTTCGATTTTAGCAATTTGTACATCCAGGCTTTCCAACTCATTCAAAATAGGAGCATTCTGGGTTTGCACGCTTCTAATTTGCTGTTGCAAAACACGAACCTTCCCTTCAACATCATCCAACTGCCTCTTAGTAGCTGCCTCTTCCTCATACATCTTGTTTATTCTCTCCTTCTCATTTTTAGCGGTTTTGAGTTGCTCCTCCAAAACTCCAATTTGAGAAAGAACATTCCGGGATTTAGAAGAGACAGATCTTTTTGAAGCTATCAACTGCTGTTTGCTATAATGCAGTTGCAGGGTGTCTATTATTCCTACTAACTCTCCTTTTTCAAGGAGATCACCTTCTTCAAGGTTCAGGTACTCTATTTTACCGTTAGCCTCAGCTGAAACGGTGATTTCGGTGGCTTCAAAATTCCCGTAACCATCAGCTTTCTCCTCATCGCTACAGGAAACAAGGCCTCCAAAAAGCAAGACCTGAGTAATTATGATACTTATTCTTTTCATTATTTCTGATTTCTGAATTGAGTTATTAATTGCCTTTTGCTATTTTGAAATTGGCCCGGGCAAGAGCCAGCTGAATTTCGTGTACTTTCTGATCAATTTTGGATTCAAAAAGTTTATTGAACTCGGTAAGATATTCTGAAGAGGTGATCACTCCATTTTTCAGTTGGGATGCTGAAGCTTTAATTACTTTTTCCCTTAAAGCTAGAATCTCATTATCGGTTTCGATTGTTTGCTCCATCTTCAAAATTTCATTTTCGGCTTCCTGTAATTCCATTTTGTTATTAATCAAAAAGCTTTCTTTTTCGGCTTCAATGATATCCTGAGAAATATCCAGGGCCTTTTTAGCCTCTTTGTTTTTCCCCCAATCCAAAACATTCCAGCTAAGCCTCAAGCCGACCATATAAAAATCCTGAAAGGAATTCTCCAGCATATTTAAGCCCGGATTCCCATAACCTGCCTGTGCAAATCCTGAAAGACTCGGAACCGTGGATTTTGAAATCACTTCTTTTGAAGCTTCCAACTGTTGTTTCTTCAAATCAAAAAGTTCCAATTCCGGTCGATTATTTTCAGTTAATTCTATCTCCCAGGTGCCGGGTTTTTCAAGAATGACATGCTCACCTATTTCAATATTAAGCAAAGTAGCCAGGTTTTCACGGAGTTTCTTCCTGTCGGCCCTTACCTGAATAAGATGCTGATCGATTTTCAGCTGCTCAGCTCTCAGCACATCTGCTGAAGAAGCCAATACAGCACCATATTTTACTCCGGTTTCAACCTCATTAATTTGCGACTCTAGTTGCTCCTGTTTAGACAGCAAAAGAATTTCCTGCTCCTGTAATAGCAACACAGAAAAATACAACTGATTTATCCGGCCTTTTAACTGATATAGATTTACAGCAACCTCCTGTTCAATTGTTTTTAACTCGGCTTCTTTTAATGCCGCTCTTGCGTTGACGCTCCTTCCCTTATAAATTAACTGGTTCACATCAAGAGTAGCCCTGTATTGATCATTATTTGGTGCTTCCATAGTTGTATTAGGAAGCTGGAAAGGAAAAGAAATCACCTCAGACTGATAATGTGCCTGGGCATTAAGATTTATACTGGGCAGTTTATCTTTTCGAATTTCTGCGACTTCAGCTTTGGTTTTAGTATCCAATAACTCTACTTTTCTGGCCAGGGGATAGTTTTTCTCTGCCAGCTCATAACTTTCCTCAAGCCTAAGAATATCCTGTGCTTCCACAGAAAAAGTAGACAGGAAAATTATAATTACACTTAAAAATCTCATTTTCTACAGTCTTATGGAATTAATAATAAATTCGGCAACTTCTGTTTTTCTTTGATCCATTAAAGCATGATATTCTTTATCGTTTGTATCCAGAAAACCTTTAAACAAAGGTGCCGCGATAAAAGGCAGGATATTTAACGACATAATATTGATAAACAGTTGTTCCCCACTAATAGGTTTAATGACGCCCCGGGCTACATTGTCTTCAACCTGTAGCTTGAACTTTTTAATATTAGGGAAGTCTTTGTCTGTTCTCAGACGTTCAATAAAATCAGGATTTTTATTTAACTCCTGTATTATAAAATTGGGGAGGTAAGGATGTTTTATCACAAAAGATATATAGCTGTTGGTAAAACCTCTTATCTTATCAAAAAGATCGGTATCCTCATCGAGAATCTTCTTTAACTGCGGAGCCAGAAGCTTAAAGGCATTTTTAAATACGGCTTCAAAAAGCATTTGCTTGCTTCGGAAATAATAATGCAACATCGCTTTGTTAATCCCGGCTTTATCCGCAATCTCCTGCATCCTGCTTCCGGCCATACCTTTTTGCTGAAAGATACTTTTCGCGGCTTGCAATATCTCTGCCTCGGTATTTTCGTGTTTAGATTTCATTTTTTTAACTACATGGTTTAACCATTTGGTTAACAAAGTTAAATTTAAAAGTTAAAGAACAAGTCTTAAAAGTGTTAAAGTTTATTAGGCAGCTAGCAAGCTTTTATAAAACGAGACCACCTCCATTTCTGGAAGTGGTCTCTAACCTAAAAAACCTAATTAATATGAGAAAAGAACATTTGGGAGCTTATATTAACTCCTGCCGTCTATCCCACTTGCAAAATCCAGGATTCCTCCTAAATTGCTCTTTCTACTGGTAGCACTACAACCCGTATTGGGTTATCTGTTTCCAGGTGTTTATTATATTCTTCAACCAGCTTAAAAAACTGATCTATCTTATTATTTTTAGTAAAGGAGAAGTACAAAAGTGATTCGCTCCCTCCTTTTTCGCTGGGAAACCAGCTTTGGGTTGCTACAAGGGAATCATTATTTTTATAGCCATCTATCTCAGAGGTACTGAAGGCCTCAATCCCTGCTTCTTTAAAAAGTTTAAGTACTCCTTTCTGGTATTCAGCAACTGTAGTTACCATTAATAATTTCATCGGTTTATGTTTATATCAGTATTAAAAAAAACTGTGGTTAATCTTCCAATTAAATTTACAATAATTAGCCTTCAATTTCCTTTGTTTCATCTTCCTCAATCTTAGCCCTTCTGGCTGTTTGTTTATCTTCAGGATACTTCTTTCTTACAAGAAGATAGTATACCACGGGAACAACTAGTAACGTAAGGAAAGTCGAGCCAATAGTTCCTCCCATCAGGGAAATTGCCAATCCCTGGAAAATTGGATCGAAAAGAATCACAAAGGCACCAATTACCACCGTTCCCGCAGTTAACAAAATTGGTGTGGTCCTCACTGCTCCGGCTTCAATGATGGCCTGTTTAAGAGGAATTCCATCTTCTAACCTAAGATTAACAAAGTCTATGAGTAAGACGGAATTCCGCACCATGATTCCCGCAAGTGCAATCATCCCAATAAAGGAAGTTGCGGTAAAGAAAGCACCCATAATCCAGTGCCCCAACACGATTCCCACCATGGAGAGCGGTATAGCCACCATCATTACAATTGGGGTTTTAAAGTCCTGGAACCAGCCAACTATCAGCATATAAATGATGATGATAACTCCGAGGAATGCAATTCCCAGGTCCCGGAAAACTTCCAGGGTGATTTGCCATTCTCCATCCCATTTCACCGTATAATCGTCTTCCTTTTCAGGTTGCTCTAAATACAATTCATTCATAGTATAACCAGCCGGCAATGGAATCTCTTTTAATTTTTCTTCCATACCCAAAATAGCATAAACAGGACTCTCCAGGGTTCCCGCCATATCCCCAAGCACATAAACTACACGCTTCTGGTTCTTGCGGTAAATACTTTTATCCAGGATACTTTCCTGAATATTTACCAAATCTCCAACCGACACCATATTTCCCTGGGCAGAAACTATCTCCAATTGTGCTATTGCCTCTGGACTTGCTTTTTCCTGTTCAGCCAGGGCAAGTTGAATTCCTACTCTTTCAGTAGCATCTTCATCGTATAAATACGTTACCGCTTTATCACCTAAGGCCGATCTTAATGTGTAAACAATCTGCTGAGGAGCCACTCCGTAGCGCATAGCTTTCTCCCGGTCAATTTCATAAACAAATTCGGTTTGATCGGCTTCTACCATCCAGTCTACGTCTACAACATCGGTGGTATTGTTCAATATATTCTTAACCTCATTGGCTACCCCGATCTGCTTTTCGTAGTCGGGGCCATAGATTTCAGCAACAATGGTTGAAAGTACCGGAGGTCCCGGCGGAACCTCAACGATCTTTACGTTGGCTCCATATTTTGAAGCAATCTTCTGAATATCTGGTCGCACTAATTTCGCGATATCATGACTTTGGGCACTACGCTCACCTCTATCAGTGATATTCACTTGAATATCGGCGGTATTGGAAGCTCCCCGCATATCATAATGACGCACCAGTCCGTTAAAGGTTATTGGAGCCGAAGTTCCTACATAAGATTGATAATTCACTACTTCAGGACGGCCCGAAAGATATTGACCTATTTCTTTGGTTACAACAGCGGTTCGCTCTAAGGTAGTTCCCTCAGGCATATCTATTACCACCTGAAACTCGTTCTTATTATCGAAGGGTAACATTTTCACCAATACAGTCTCCGTAAAAAACATCGCTACAGACCCCACAAGCAAAACTGCAGTAATACCAAGGGCAGACCAACGTTTCGCAGGACTATCCAAGAGAGGTTGTTCCAGCCTTTTGTAAATCTTATAAATACTGGAATCCTCCAGTCTTTTGCCTTCAGTATGAGCTTCACCTTTTTTATCTCCCTTTTCCCTGAGAAATAAATACCCCAGATATGGTGTAATAGTTAAAGCCACAAAAAGGGAAAGTATCATAGCGATAGAAGCCCCAATAGGCATCGGGCTCATATAAGGCCCCATCAATCCGCTTACAAAGGCCATCGGCAAGACCGAAGCGATCACCGTAAAAGTAGCCAGTATTGTAGGGTTACCTACTTCGTTTATGGCATAGAGCGCTGCCTGTTTAAAAGGAAGCCTTCGCATCTTGAAATGCCGGTGCATATTTTCAGCAATAATAATCGAGTCATCAACCACAATCCCGGTTACAAAAACCAAAGCAAAAAGAGTAATACGATTCAAGGTATAATCCAATAGGTAATAACTAAGCAAGGTAAGCGCGAAAGTTACCGGCACCGAAAGGAATACCACCAAACCACCACGCCAGCCCATTGCTAGCATCACAACTATGGTTACAGCGATTATTGCTCCAATAAGGTGCAATAACAACTCTGATACTTTATGCGAGGCTGTCTCACCGTAATTACGGGTTACCTCAATGTGTACATCTGAAGGAATAATAGTGGTCTTAAGATGTTCCACTTTTTCCAATACCAGATCGGCAATCTTCATAGCATCAGCGCCTTTTCTTTTCGCCACTGAAATGGTTACCGCGGGATATTCTGAAGGATAATCTGAGGCTATTGCAGTATCGGCTTGTCCAAATCCAAAATTAACGTATTCCGTAGGCAATTCGGGACCATCCATTACCTGGGCCACCTGCTTTAAATACACAGGCTGATTTTGATTGATTCCTACAATTAAATTCTCAACATCATCGGTAGTTTTAAGAAAGCTTCCTGTATTTACAAGGAATTCAGCATCATTCCGGTTAAAACTCCCTGAACTCATCTGGGTATTATTGGCTTTTATCTTCTCGCTGATACCTAACAGATCAACTCCTGCCGAAGCCATTTTATTTTTATCCATCACCACGCGAATCTCCCTGTTCCTTCCCCCCATTCTATGAGTTGCGGCAACATCTGTAACTTTGCTTATCTCGTGGTTTACTTCATTGGCAATTTGCCTCAGCTGGTAGTCATCGTAGTTTTCACTCCAAAGCGTTAACCCCAGCATGGGCACATCATCTATAGACCTCGTTTTCACCATGGGTGGCGTAACCCCTTCCGGCATCTGGTCCATATGTTTCATGATCTCATTGTAGAGTTTCACATAAGACCTTTCTATATCTTCTCCTACATAAAATTGTACAATCACCATCCCTTGTTCCTGCATAGAGGTAGAATACACATATTCTACTCCTTTTATGTTCGAAACGATTTTCTCTAAAGGTTTTATCACCCTCGATTCCATCTCGGTAGGGCTTGCCCCGGGATAGCCCACAAAAATATCGGCCATTGGCACGTCTATTTGGGGTTCTTCTTCCCTTGGTATTAAAAACGAACTGTAAACCCCTATCACCATAAATACGATCATTAATAGGATGGTGAGTTTAGAGTCTAGAAAACCTCTGGATATTTTTCCTGCTAAACCTTCTTTCATTTTTATATTTTTTCAGCCTCCCCAATAAAGAGAAAGACTATTCTTTATAATATCAGATTAATTACTTCAGGTTAAATTACATTTTCACCTTTACGCCATTGTACAATTTACCTTCAGCAGAAATTATATAGGGCTCGTCTGCAGAAAGGCCTGAAAGCACTTCAACCTGATCGCCATAAGTCCGGCCTAATCGCAGCCATCGGAGCATTGCGGTGTTTTGTTGGCTAACCGTATAAACCCCATGAAGGTCTCCCTGAGTTATTAGAGCTTCCTTAGAAATAGTAACCGGGCCCTGAGTGTCCTCCTCGGCTTCAATAGGAAACTGAAGCGTAGCATACATTCCTGATCTTACCGGAAGGTCGGTCTTTTCCAAAGCCACCTTTACCGGAAATTGACCACCCGTATTACTGGAAGAACTACTCACCTCCACCACTTTTCCTTTTAGAGGCTGGTTAAAAGACCTGATAAGAACATCAACTTCTTCCCCTTGTTTTATTTCTCCAATAGAAGATTCCGGCACACTTGCACGAATTTCAAAATCTCCGGGAGCTTCAATAGCGACCAAAGGCATTCCGGGATTGGCCATATCTCCATTTTCAACGAATTTGTTCGTTACAACTCCGCTGAAAGGGGCTCTAATATTTGCATAAGCAAACTGAGCATCGATTTCATTCTTCATCGCTTTAGCCGATTCCAAACGGGCTTTAGCCATTTCATAATTAGCTGTGATATCGTCTACCTCTTTCTGGGAAGCACTGTTTTCGGCAAATAAAGCCTGATATCTTTCATAATCCTTTTTAGCATTTTGTAAAGCTACAGTAGCCTCGTTTATGCCGGCATTTACCTGGGCCCTCTTTGCCTGAAGATCGGCATTGTTTATCGACACCAAAACCTGACCTTTTCTAACCTTATCTCCGGTGTTTACGTGTACCTTATTGATGTAGCCCATCATTCGGGTACTTAGTGTAGCATTATTCTCTGCTTCTACAGTACCGCTAACACTAAGTTTGCCTCCTGAAGCCGAAACAGGGTTGCTTGTAGTTACCTGTATGGCATCAACTTCTCTTAAAGTTTCTTTCTCATTATCGCCACAGCTAATAAATAATGTTGCTGCCAGACCTAAAGTGAGTAAAATTCTTGTTTTCATTTTTAGTGTGATTTCTTCTCCCAAAAGGAGATTATATTTAATTAGTGATTACTCTGATTTTGTTAAAAATTCCAGGTAGGATTTCGCGAAATTATATTCGAAAATCGTCTGGAAATATTCCAGTTGTTTTTGCTGAAATTGGGTTTCCGATTGCAGGAGGTCTGTCGTTTTTTCAAGTCCCTGCTCAAACCTGTTGGTTCTTATACGAAAAGCTTCTTCTGATTGCTCTACGGCAAGTTCACTGCGTTTCATCTTATCATATAGATCTTCTACATTGCGCTTGGCCCGGTTGATCTCCATCTGACTTTTCGCCTTATATTGATCCAACTCTAATTTAGACTGTTCTAATTCAGCTTTGCTCTTCTGAGCTTTCCCAAAGCGTTTGCTTCCCTGGAAAAGATCCCAGCTCAGTTCGGCGCCTACCATATATCCACTGGCCGCACCCTGGAAAACATCCTCGTCATAAAGCTCATAGCTTCCAAAAGCATTAAGCCGGGGTAGAAATGCCATTTTATCGGCTTTATTCATTTTTTCATAGGCAGCTGTTGCCAATTCCATAGCACGAACATCGGCACGATCATTAGAAAGCTTCAGACTCTCAGCAGAATAAAGACTTTCAGCCTGTAACTTATCTGTTGGCATCCAGATTTTTCCACTTCCTTCGTTCATTAGAAATGAAAGATAATCTGAAGCATTTTGCACATTACTTCTGGCCATTTGCAACTGGTTGTTCACCTCGCTTACCCGAACCTCTACTGCAAGTACATCGGCACGCTGTAAATAACCTTGTTTAAAGCTGTTATCGGCCAGTCTTTTATTCTCTAATGCAGCTTCCTGAGCTTTTTCCAAAACTCCAACTGCTTCATGAGCCAGTTGTAGCTCCATATAAGCCTTTTCTACTTCCAGCAACACATAATCCCGGGTACGGTCACCCTGCAGTTCGGTGGCCTGCATTTTGGATTTGGCAGCCTGGCGTTGTAAAAAGCCATCTACATTAATAAGGGGTTGTTGCACCTCAATTTTTGTAGCATAATTGTTAACCCGTTCCGGGTCATTGAGCAAGATTGGGTTAAAATCATTTTGGGTAAGTATCTCCTGATTGAGCTTAGAGCCAAATGCCATCAAAGGGTTGTTTGTAGTTAACCCGGTATGCGACGCTTTAATATTTGGCAAAAACACCGCATTGGTTTGTCGATAATCCGCCCTTGCCTGGAAAAACTCCTGTTCAGATATTTTTAAACTTCGGTTATTCTCAAGCACTTTGGCCAAAGCTTCCTCCTTAGAAAGAGACGTTGTCTCCTGAGCAAAGAGAAAACTTCCCGTAAGAACTGTTAATATAAAAAGGAATGTATATTGTTTCATGGGTTACTTAATTTGTTGGCAAAAATAAGCCGCAGTATAGGCCAGGCCTGTAACCCTTGTTACCGTCGTGAAAAGGCCGAATTTCGAAAAAATTTGCTATAAGCCCCTAAAAAAGAAATTTAATTCATAAAGCAAGACTCTTTGAAATCAAGCCTTCCAAAGGCTTTTTTAATTAAAATTGATAAAATTTCTTTGACTTTTCTGAAGAAATAGAAGAACCTTACAAGCCCCGGAAGTAACAATTGTTACAGGGACATTTATGCAACTTGTTCTCAAATCCAGAATTCATCCTGATATAATCCGCAGGAGATTTCCTCATCGTGATGTTCTTTCAGTTTCTGAAAATCTTCTTCAGAAGCTATCTTTTGAACTTCATTAAATAGAATGCGCTCCTCAAATCTTATGTGTGCTTCCAGGTCTCTCCTTACCGTTTTAAGGTTATCGGCAAGACCTTCTTTAACCTGAAATAAATATTTTAGATGCTCGTGCTCTTCCAAAGCTTGTTCTACTAACTCATGATTTTCACCAAGCACAGGAAAAACATATTTTTCTTCAATTTCAAAATGAAGTTTCAGATGATTTTCCCAGAACCACGCCAGATAATTCATCATCCGTTCCGGCTCAATATCCTTTTCAAAACCTTTTCCTATCTTCCAGCAAAGCAAAAGCCCCTGGTGGTGTTCCCGGCTTAAAGGTTGGATCGCTTTATGTCTTTTAATAGGTTTGTTTTTAGGTGCTTCAGCCATATGCAGTTTTTTTTTAGTTGCACCTCTAAGATAAGAATTATCCTTTTGACTAAAGTAATACTCGGAATAATTCAGATCAGCAGCAAACCGCCAACATAAACAAGAATGCCCACCAGCATAAGTATTAAGGTATAGGGCAAAATATCCCTGGCTTTCAGGTTAGTGATTGCAAGTAGTGGTAAAGCCCAGAAGGGCTGGAGCATATTGGTTATTTGGTCGCCGTAGGCAAGGGCCATCACCGCTTTATTTAGCGGCACTCCCAGTTTTAAGGCACTCTCCAGAACCACCGGACCTTGCACAGCCCACTGCCCACCACCACTGGGGACGAAGATATTTACCAGGCCTGCACTAAAAAAGCTGTACACCGGCAAACTAAGTTCGGTTGCGAAGCTCACGAAAAAGCTCGCGATGTCGGCCACCAAGCCGGTTTCACGCATTACCCCCATAATTCCAAAATATAATGGAAATTGTATCAAAATAGCCGCCGCTCCACCTATAGCTTTTTCCAGTGCTTTCAGAAAAGAAACAAAGGAATCGTGCATAAGAATACACAAACCAAGCATCAGGAAGTTGAGCATATTGGGCGTTAAGTTTCCGGCAAAAAGCGCTTCAGAATAACTGGCAAAGAATGCGCTTAACAACAACACACCAAAAATTAGTTTAAGCCATTTGGAATGATCCAGTTTTTCGGCTCCCTCAACTACGGGCTTCAGACTTACTTTCTCACGGGATTGAAGTTTCACAGAAGAGGTGCCTGCTTTTCGGGAAACCAAATAGAGCACCAGGGGAATAAGTATGAGCAAAAGCCCAAAAATGATTAGGTTCCAGCTTGCAAAGATAGTTGTATCAGTGGGGATATTATCGGGTAATTGTGCAAGTAAAGCGGGATCACCTCCGGGAAATAAACTTGCCAGGTGCCCGGTTTCGGCAGCCTTTAAAGGTGCACTTCCGCTAATACCGCCGTGCCAAACCATTAAACCTACGTAACCGGCCGCGCCTACGAGTGGATAATTGATCTTAAAACCTCGTTCCTGTGAGGCTTCGGCAACTTTTCTGGCCATAATCGCTCCAAAGATAAGCCCAAGGCCCCAGTTAAAAAAGGCCACCAGCATGGTGGAGACCGAAACAATGATAACCGCACTGGCATTATTGGTAACTGTTTTAGTAAGCTGACTCGTTAGCCAGGCCACAGGTTTGCTAAGCACTAAAACGTGACCCAGCACCAGGATAAGCATCATCTGCACCATAAAGACCAGCAAAGCCGGATCCCACATTCCGGATTGCCAGAATTCCAGAATCTGCACGGCCGAATCCCCATTGTGATCACCTGTAAATAAAAAAGCTATCCCTAAAGTGAGCAAGCTTAATAATACTGCCAGGGTAAATGGTGCCGGAATAAGTTTTTTAAATGTTTTTTCTACGAAATAGGAGACAGACATTAAAATTGCTTGGTTTACCCGCTAAGATAATTATTTTGAAGATTTAAGTTCGGTCTGAATTATTCCCGAAGAAAATCAAAGGCACCTTCTCTGAGATTTATACCATACTCAAGGTAAGCTTTCAAACAGGCAAGGAAATTTGCCCAGCCCTCGGTGCTATTCTGTAACCACTGAATTCCTTTTTCATCATTCTTCCTACTCTTTTCAGTGATACGAACTAGAGTTGAATTATTCCCGGCTGGACGCAGTTCAATTTCGGTGAGCAGTTCTTCATCGTCTATATCCCAATGAAAGGAAATAAACCTATCCTTTTCTATTTTCTCTATGCTAACAGGAGCTTCCTCTTCAAACTCCGGAAACTTCCAAACCAACACCTTTCCTTCTTCCATCGGCCCTGTACTATCAGAAATAAAATAATTTTTCATCTTTTCCGGGTTTACGATGGCTTCAAAAACCTCGGCAACAGATTTCTGTATCTGTAAGGCTGCTTTCACCTGAAGTGATTTTTGCATTGTTTAGGTTTTTTAATGGAAGCTTAAATTAGTGAATATTTAAACAGTAGAGCATCTTTCTTTAAACCTAAACCAAAAGAAATTACGATTCCCGATTTCTAAAAATCGGTATACCGACTGGCATCAACAAGTTTATACTTTGGATTATGCTTCAAAAAAATATCGAAATAAGCAGTATGAGTGCCGCCAAGGATAATTAATACGCGATCTTCCTTTTCCAAAGGAATAGCAGAAAAATTGGCATACATACTCAGGTTCCTGTTGTAAAAATCTGAAATGATCTCGGCGCCCTCGTTATTCCCGGGCGTTTGCATTGTAGCCAGGAAATTATAAAAATTAAAGGTTTCTGATTTGAATTCATCAGAATTATAGTAGGCGATTTGCTTTAAAAGCGGCTGCCCAGTGATCCATTCCACGGTCTCAATACTTTCTTCCAAAAACTCCCTGGAAGCATCCTGCTTTTTTGCCATTTCTATAAGCTTTGGATAGTTAAAACCAATACGCGCATCTATTCCGTAGACCTTTTTCACATTAGTCAGTCTTCCCACTTCGAAAGCGATAAGATTAATCTCTTCGGAATAATTCACCCGATTAGACTGGTCTTCTAGATAGGCCTGATAAGTTTGGTTGGTCGCTTCGTTTTCCTCGGGAACGATCTCTACACATATCACGGTGGGGTTAAACTCCACCAACCGGTTCACGATCCTGCTTATGTCCTTTTTCACTTCCGGATTATTGATATCTACATAAGAAGAATACGCATCTGAAGTATTCGTTAAATGGGAAGTGGCATAATTTAAAACTTTAACTTTCTCTTCATTTTGTGCATTCACAATAAATCCAGTTAATAAAATAAGTAGCAGTAAAAACTGCCTGGGATTGGTCATATTATAGAATAAAAAATCCCGCCGAAGGTAGGGCTTTGGGCGGGTCCTTTGATTAACACTCTATAAATCTATAAAATTTTTAAGAGAAATTATAGAAATGTAACTTAAAGCTTAAAAACTTATGCGTAAAATAAAAACCCTCACCGGTTAAGGTGAGGGCTTAGGCCAAGATATTATTTCAGTTAAAACTTACAACTTTTTAAGCTGCTTTGCTTCATCTTTACTCGCCTCCATAATGCTGATGGCATAACCTCCTCCCGGCACTGATACCTGCGAAAGTTTAGATTTATGGGTTACGCGTACTTTCCTGATCTCATAAGATTGAGGATTGTTTTTGTAATGCGCATTTTTACCATCTGAATATATTGTGGCTATATAATCTTTGTCTTTGTCGAGGAAATCAAATGAAATCTGGGAGATGCGTTCTTCGTTTCCGTTTACGTTTCCAACAAACCAATTATTCGTTCCTTTTTCTTTTCGGGCTATAGTTAGATAATAACCGGGCTCGGCTTCCAGATAGATGCTCTCATCCCAGTCTATCGCCACATCTTTGATAAACTGAAAAGCATCTGGAAATTGCTCGTAGTGCTCAGGCAGGTCGGCAGCCATTTGAAGCGGTGAATACATAGTCACATACAACGCCAACTGATTGGCAATAGTGCTATTCACATGAGAATCATTATCCGGATTCAGTTTACTTATGTCCATTTCAAAGATTCCAGGAGTGTAATCCATTGGTCCTCCAATTAGACGGGTAAATGGCAGAACAGTGACATGGTTTGGTTTAGACCCACCAAATGACTGATATTCGGTTCCCCGGGCAGATTCGTTCGCGATAAGGTTAGGATAGGTTCTTGCTACCCCCGTGGGGCGTACTGCTTCGTGAGCGTTTACCATTATTTCATATTCGGCGGCTTTTTCCAGGGCATATTGATAATGATTCACCAGCCACTGAGAATAATGGTTTTCACCTCTGGGCAGAATATCTCCTACATAACCACTTTTAACCGCATTGTAACCATACTTTTTCATGAAAGTATAAGCAGTATCCAGATGACGTTCATAATTTCTAACCGAAGATGAGGTCTCATGGTGCATAATCATTTCTACGCCCTTGCTTTTAGCGTAATCCTGAATCATTTCTACATCAAAATCAGGATAAGGAGTAACGAAGTCAAAAACGTAATCTTTTGAATACCCAAACCAGTCTTCCCAGCCTATGTTCCAACCTTCTACTAAAACACCGTCAAAACCATGTTCCGCAGCGAAATCAATATACTTTTTCACATTTTCATTATTGGCGGCATGACGTCCGTTGGGTTCTGCAGCTTCAAAGTCGGTTACTCCAAGTTTTACCGCGGTAAATTCATCGGTATAATTCCATGAACTTTTCCCGGTGATCATTTCCCACCAAACCCCAACATATTTCATAGGTTTAATCCAGGAAGGGTCTTCAATGGCAAGCGGCTCGTTAAGGTTATAAGTGATTCTTGATCTCAAAATATCTTTTGCATCATCACTCACCATCACTGTACGCCAAGGGGATTGTGTTGGTGAAACAAGGTAACCTTTGTCTCCATTAACATCGGGAGTTAACCAGGATTCAAAAATCATATTCTCATCGTCCAAATTAAGATGCATCGCGGCATAATCTATAAGGGCAGCCTCATGAAGATTGATGTATAAGCCATCGTCAGACTTCATCATCAGCGAGGTTTGCACTCCGGTATCAGAAAACGAAGTTTGAGAAAGATTTCCGGTAATGGCATCTTCCATAAGTCCGCTTATCTCAGAAAGTTTGGATTCTATATAATCGTATTCCTGGGTATCATAATCTCCCGGAATCCAGAAAGCGGTATGGTCTCCCGCCATAGCAAATTGAGTTCTCTCTTCTTTGATCACGAAATGTCCCAACTCGTTTTGCTGTGGAAACTCATATCGAAACCCAAGTCCCGTATCAAACAAACGAAACCGCAACACCATATTTCTGTTGGTCTCTTTTTGTTTAAGGTTTACTTCGAGCTCATTATAATGGTTTCTTATTTCATTTTCTTCTCCCCAAACCGGCTCCCAGGTCTCATCGAAATGAGAGGTGGCGGTATCCTCAATGCTGAAACCAGATAAAAGGGAATGCTCGTCATTTTTTAATTCGAAACCTAATTTGCTGGTTTCTATAACTTCCTGCCCTTTATAGTTAAGAGTGTAAACGGGGGTACCGTCTTCCTGCAGACTAAACTTCATTTCCAGGTTTCCGTCAGGGGATTTAATCTCCTGCCCGAGCGTAATTCCAACCGCGGAAAGCAAGAAGCAGGAAAGTAATATTAATTTCTTCATAGTTTCAATTCTTTTATCAGTTTTTACCGGATAATTTCGGCTAAAGTAAGCTCTTATTTTTCTCAAAGATATGACCCATATCAGCAAAATAAGGCATTAGACACAGTTTTTAACTTTGCACTTATTAAAATACAAACTGAAATATTAAAATTTTAGCTTTCGTTTGCCCTATTCTCAAATTCATTTTCTAATATCTCCTTATTCCTTAATTTTCTCATATTTTTGTAGGCATCCTAAACAAAACAATTATGATTCCTGTAGAGGTATTGGAGGATTTTGGAGCCAAACGGGTTGAATACCCCAAGGGGGAAATCATTTTTTCTGAAGGCGAAAACGCTAATAATTACTATCAGGTGATTTCGGGAGAAGTAAAGATGAATAATTTCAATTATGACGGAAAAGAATTTGTCCAGGGTATGTTCTTTAGCGGCCAGAGTTTTGGAGAACCGCCCCTGCTAGCCAATGTAAAATACCCTGCGAATGCTGAAGCGATAACCGATGCTGTTCTACTGAAACTTCATAAACTAAAATTTCTGGATCTGCTTTCCTCACATCCCGAAATACACCTGGGCGTGACTAAAACCCTGGCCAGTCGACTCTATTACAAGGCTATAATCGCTTCTGAACTTTCTACCCAGGAACCCGAACACCGCATTTTACGCCTTCTGGATTACCTGAAGAAACACGTACACAAATTGCAGGAGCCTTTTTCATATAAAGTAGATCTCACCCGCCAACAAATAGCCGATCTAACCGGGCTACGGGTAGAAACGGTAATTAGGGCAACTAAATCTTTAGAAAAAAAAGGGGAATTACAGATAAAGTCAAGAAAGGTATATCGCTAAGATTTCGCCCTTAAGTTGTTTAGAAACACCCAGCCTATTCCGATTGGGAAAAGGCAACTGCCAGCAAAAAGATATACTGAAAGATGTTCTGGCATAGTCCAGCGTTGCCACATAGCTACCCCACGAAAGATCAAAATTATTTCGGTAAAAAGAAAGCCGGCAAAAAATATCCAAAAACCAGTTTTCGACAGCTTCATTAATTTAAAATGATTCAGTAAAGCGAGAAGAACCGGACTTATTAACCCTAAAAATACCCAGTGTAGATATGCAATCACGAAATCGGGGGTTTTATAGGCCAGATCGGCAAAATATGGCAAGGCAGACAACAACTGCGCAAGGAGTTTTACAACCAACAACCAACCAGAAATAATGAGAAGTAGCCTAGGAAAAGGCTTGATAACACTTCCCAGGCGGGCATGTTTCAGAATGTTATAAAATTTCAGAAACGCGAAAAGTTGCAACACCGCCCCTATTCCGGCCAGATTGTAAAATATAGTATTAGGTTGCGTCCATAATACCGAGAGAAAAAATGTGAGCGCGATTGCTATATTAATGAAGATAAAAAAGCTTTTGAAATCTGTACGGGAGATTTTCAGCTTATTATTTTCAGCAATAAAAAAAAGGATTCCACATAAAGCGAGGACAAACCAGGCATTATACTGGAAATGCAAATAGAAATAAATAGCCAGCTTATACCAGATAGAGGTGCTTCCCAGGGTACTCATAATTCCACCAAGAGCCCAGGGACCTACACTGGAAGCAATCATATAAATAAGCGATGCGTGTATGCATTTATAAGAGAAACGTGATTTAAACTCTTCAGGAGTCTTCTTAAAAACCATCCAGGCAAAAAAGTAGCTGGCGACTAGAAAAAGGGTAGAAAAAACTATGGAAAACAAGGCATATCCCTGGAAAGGGAAACTTAGTAGCATCCCCAATATAGTGAACTGGGTAAACCAGAAGATTCTTCGGTAGACCCTTTCAATCCCGGCATCCTCAAGGAAAAGAATGTAAATAAGACTGGTGAGCCCTACATAAACCCAACCCAGCAAGGCTACGTGAGAATGTGTATGCACCAAAAATTTATAGGTAGCAGGTACATCGGCGAAGGAAAATAATCTCAAAACCACCCCCAGTAGGGCAACGAGGAAGAAATATCCTAAAGCAAGGCTGATATGCTTTCTTATGGCGATCATGTTGATTCGCAAGATAGGAAAATTAGCATCGCGAAGCTGAATCTCTCCACATAAGCAGGGACAAGTATTTCAGGGTTTATGAAGTATGATAATTAACCTGGTTCAGTTTCGGTTTGGGAACGATTAAGTAAGACTTTAAATATAAATAAAGCTGCGGGTAGGTGATGCGAAAAAGGCAAACAAAAAGGCTGCTCCAGGGCAGCAGGTTAATTGATCGTTACTATTGGGGCAGTAAAGTTTTATCAATTTCTTATACCTGCGAGCCACGAAACAGCCGGCTTGCAATCACTAAACTAATCTTAAATAGGTTTCCATTTCTTCCTGAAACACACGAAGCATAATGGGTAGTTCCTCAAAAATTGGCTGCTTCAAAGCGAAATGTTCCACTTTGAAACAGCCGGCTTGCAATCACTAAACTAAATCATCACTTTCTTCTCCAAGGCTATAGCTTTGGGGAAAAGTATATTATTTTCAAGATGGATATGTAAATACAAATCCTTTTCAAATTCGTCTAATTTTGAATAAAAAGCCTTATAATTATTACAGGCTCCTTTAGGCGGAGTGAAACCATCACTCAACTCTGCTATCTTCCTTATAAGGTTTCCAGCACTTTCATGTTCCTCCTCCATCATCTTTACCGGACTACTGGCATTACCAAAAGGCGGACGCTCCAATTTTGTTCCTTCTTTTTCTGCTTTTACCATCTTGTTGATAAAAGGGAAAAGAATTAATTCTTCCTTCTTTAGATGGATTTTTATTTCTTCCGCCAGTTGGCGAAACAACTTCTCAATCTCCTTAAGTTCGGGATGTTCACCTGCGTGCGAACGCACTAGCCGTTTGCAATAATTCAGCATCATCGGAATGCTCTCTTCTATGTATTGATGGTGAACATTGACAATATGATCAGACAGGAAGTCCAGTTCCCAACTATTGTATTTATATTCCCTGCTACCTATGTTATAAGAATTAAGCAAATCTCTTTCTATATCTTTTAAGCTCACTTTTCTCCTCTTACAAGCCGTTTCAAGTTTCTCTCCTCCTCCGCAGCAGAAATCAATTCCATATTTCTTAAAGACATGAGCATTTTTTATGTTGTCAGTAACCAACTCGGCTACTGTCTTATCTTTTATGGTATTCATATTCCTTCTCTAAATCACGGTGTAAAGATCATACCTTAACAAGGGAAAATATATGAGCGCAGTCATAAAAAGAAAATTTTCTAAAAATCTTTTTTTGCAGCAAGCCTTTTTATTCTCCATACCGGGAATACTACCCAGAGAATAAGAACTACAATGGAGGTAAATGCCCCCAGGCCGGTACCGAAAAACTGCTTGAAGACTGCACCGGTATAACCCAGCAAAGCCGAGATATCCAGTTTAAGCAGGATAAGTATTCTGGAAAGATCAATGGGATTAAGCATACTTGCTACCAGGGAGAACTTATCCAGGGGATAATCCTGAAAGTACACCAGCGATAGCAAAAAGAGGCCGTCGTAAACCACTGCCAAAAAGAGCCATACCAGAATTGCCAGGCCAAAACCTTTTATCTTGTTTTCATGAGACAATGCAATATTAAAGGCTATGGCGGTAAAAATAAAAGTGAGAAAAACACCGGAGATCAAGAGAGAAGCAAAATCCCAAATCGCTCCAGACTGGAATAAACCGTAGATTATAAATGGCAAACCCAAACCAAAGATAAGGCTGGCAGACAAAGAAATAGCTACGCCCAGATATTGACCTAAAAATATAGAGCTTCTTCTTACCGGTTGTGCCAGAAGGAGTTCTGTGAATTCCCGGGAATTATAAAAATACATGACTCCAAAGATAGTCCCTATAAGAGGTACTAAAATAATAATCACATTCATTAGCGTAATTACCGCATTGGAGAGGTCATTGTTCAAAAACAACAGCACCACCCCTAAAAGCAGGTAAAAAAAGAAATATACATAGCTCCAACGGCTACGGGATAGATCGTAAAAACTATATTTTAATATTTTAAGCATGGTTCTCGGTTAAGATATTGGCAATAGCGTGTTCAAAATCTTTTTCTCCTGTAGAGGTTTTGAGTTCTTCCACGGTTCCATTAAAATATATTTTGCCTTCAAGCAAAAACACGATCCTGTCGGATATTTCTTCAACAAAACTCATAATATGTGAGGTAATCAGGATGGTTTTCCCTTTTGCCTTTTCTTGCTGAATAAGCTTCCGCAGGCGGATAAGCGAAACGGGATCCAGACCTGATGTGGGTTCATCCAGAATAATTAAGGGGCTATCAAACATAAAACACAAGACCAGGTTCACTTTCTGCTTGCTCCCTCCCGAAAGATTACTAAGTTTTTTATCCAGAAAAGGCTCCAGTTTAAAAAGATCAATAAGTTCGTGGTCCCGAGCTTCTTTTTGGCGCAGGTCCTTAATCATATCTATAAGCTCCAGGACCCTTAGGTTGCCGGGGAAATTGGCGATCTGTGGTAAGTAATCTATATCTTTACGGTAATTCCAGTGTTTTTTTACCCTTTGGCCATTAACTTCAATTTCACCTTTTTGGGGTACTACCATCCCGAGGATACTTTTGATAAGTGTGGTTTTCCCTGAGCCGTTTGGACCTAATACCGCTATAATACCGCTTTCAGGAGTTTGAAGGTCAAGCCCATTGAGGACAACCAGTGAACCAAATTTTTTATGCAGATTTGTAATACTTACCATTGGATTTTTTTCATTTGGGGTTGTTCATCAATTAGATCGGCGGGTGTAAAAATAGGAGAAACTTTCTCCGAAAAATCCAGCATATCTATAAACATACTTCTTAACAGCACGATTGCTTCCGGAGTTCTATTCACCAGATAAGAGAAAAGAGTTACCGGCCTGAAAGGCACATCCCCTATCCCATCTTTATCCAGGTCGTAACCAGAATAACCGCTCCAATAATTATTCGTGAACCTGTTATCGTTGAGCCTCCCGGTGTAAGCTACATCAAAAGAGTTATAAAGAAAGTTATTCTGCTCAAAAACATTGTCGTAAACGGCACCACGAATCCTAATCGCATATCCGTTGTTCTTAAAATCGTTTTCGATATAATTTATGCGGTTAGTATTATCGGCACTTATGGCAATGGTGTTGTCTTCAAATATATTATTTCTTAATTCTGAATCGTTTATTTCCTTCAAAAGAAGTCCGTAAGAGGCACTACCCCAATTCTTTCTGAACTGGTTATCCTGCATATCAATAAATTTAGAGTACATCACGGCTACTCCGGCTCCATTGTTCTCAAAAATATTTCCTTTATACAGATCGTGGTCTGAAAACATAAAATGCAGGCCGTACCTTAGGTTGTCTTTGCACAAATTATTCAGGATTTCAGACTCATTCACAAATTCCATATAAATACCATCCCGCATCCCTATAACCTCATTGTTTTTAATAAGGATATCTTCTGATTTCCAAAGATGAATGCCATTTCCTGAAGTTGCCTGATCTTTAGCATCACTTGTAATTTTATTGCCAGAAATAACCCCTTCTGAAGATCTTTCTAACAGGATACCAAAAAACACCTGGTCCAACCTATTATTCTTCACCTCAAAATTTTTGGAGTTTGAAACCAGGATACCAGCAAAATCGTTCGTATGGCTTCTCCCTACATTAATAATCTTTAAACCTTCTATAGAAAAATTTTCTGCCCTTATACTTATTGCGGTGCCTATCATTTCGGCATCTATCACGGGGAAACCTTCCCCTATAATTGTTAAAGATTTATCGATAATGGTGATATCATGTTCTTTATAGGTACCGTTTTTAATCCTGATACTATCCCCGCTTTCGGCCATATCCACAGCTGCCTGAATTGTCTTCACATCACAGCTTTTGCAGACCTCGATCTCCTGAGCCTGAAAGCTTTTTGTTGCAAAACTGAAAAATAAAAAAAGAATAAATAATCTACCCATGTTACTGGTAAGTTCTGTTTAATGAATCGGTCTGGAGAAAATGGGTCTTTAATTCGTCCCAACTAAATGTTCCTTCAGTTCCATCATTAACCACAGGACTTTCTTTTTTAAAAGCAGCTAAATTGCCTCCCATAGGAGATTTAATACTATCGTTTATAACAAATCTGGCCTTATTTACATTTATCATAGTTCCGGGTTGCTCAAAATTGGCAACCAAATTTACGGCCATATCATAATTATGCTGAAGCTGGTCGTTAACCATGCATTCTATGGCATCATATTTATATTGCTTCCCTTTTTGACTCACTGCCTGTGCAGAATAAGCCTGACTCACAATCGTCATTTCACAGAAGTCACAGTTATCATTACCGTAGTCTATAGGCTGGGGTTCATTGCTGCATGCAGTGATTAGCCCCAACACAAAGAGGAGAATTATCTTTTTCATAGCTTTTATTTTTCTTTAGCTCTTACCTTTTGAGGCTTTTTTTCCAACCCACCAGGCGACTAAAGTAATTAACATTCCTACAAACATCAAATAGGCACCTGCCTTAGGATAGGAATGTGCTGTAAAATTCAGAATTTTCTGAGATCCGAATAAGGGTGGCTTGTAGCTTAAGGGGTTGCCTTCAGAATCGGTTAATTTCATAATCGCTTTAGGATCAAGATCAGTTCCGTAGTCTGTTAGCCAGTTATTGAAATCCACCATACCTAAGATGCCCAGAAGGGTCATTAGTATGAGCCAGCCCAGAAACCAATTTGGACTAATAACCTTAAAAAAACCAAGAAATCCCAGAAGAATTCCAAGAGCTGCCATTCCACCTATTACCAGGGGGAAAACATTGAACTCCCACATTTCTTCAGGCTTTGGTACTTTTTTCATCCCTATGTAGTGGTTAATACCATCTATATTCTGGATATCAAATTCTTCTTCGCCTTCAATTCCACTAATATAAATATTCATCCCTAAAGGATCCGGATACTGTGGCGCTTCCAGTTGTATATTCCAGAGTGGATAGATAAAAAGGCCAAGCAGTAAAGCCGAACCTATTATCATTAAAATTCCTGATTTTTTCATTGTTATAGGGATTTTTAAAAGAAGGCGGGTAAATTTTCCATCCACCCGCCTTTCTCAATCTAAAAACAACCAGTTTTCAACTAAATAAACTAATTAATCTCTTCATCGTCCAACGACCATTTCAATGGCACATTAGAATTCTGGCCAGATACTCTTACGTATCCTTGCATTTCCTGGTGAAGAGCTGAACAGAAGTCGGTACAGTAAAATGGCCATACCCCTTCTTTTTTGGGTTCCCAGGTAATCGTTTTTGTTTGCCCGGGCATAATCAAGAGTTCAGAAGTATTTGCGCCAATCATAGCGAAGCCGTGTGGCACATCAAAATCCTGCTCAAGGTTAGTGACGTGGAAAAATACTTTATCTCCTACTTTAATACCTTCAAGGTTATCTGGAGAGAAGTGGCTCCTCACTGTAGTCATATACACGTGAACTTCATTCCCATCACGAACCATTTTTGTCTCAGACTCGCTGGTAGCAGCAAATTCATGCTCATTTTCATCCAATCTGTAGATTTTCTGAGACTTTGATTTAATCTTTTCTGCCGGAATACCTGCAGCGTAGTGAGGCTCTCCGTGAGTTGGGAAATCTAATAATAGTTCCATCTTGTCTCCGGAAATATCATATAACTGTGCAGAGTGTTCCAACTCAGGTCCCGTTGGTAAGTAACGATCTTTGGTAATTTTGTTCATAGAGATCATATACTTCCCGTAAGGCTCTCTTGAGTTCCCTCCAGGAATCATGAGGTGACCAACAGAATAGTAACTTGGCTGTCTATCCAGTACTTCCCAGGTTCCTAACTTCCATTTAACAACTTCGGAAGAGATAAAGAAAGTAGTATAGGCGTTTCCTTTACCATCAAATTCGGTATGTAGTGGGCCTAAACCTCCTTCTTTTACAGTTCCTGCAAGAGTAGATTCAAAGTTAAGGATTGGAATACCGTAAGCATCACCCTCATAATCCTCATTTTCAATTGCAGTGATCATTTTAGAAAAAGAGTGAACAGTAAGATCGGTAGAAAGTTTACCGTTACCCACAATGTACTCTCCTGAAGGATCTACATCACAACCGTGAGGGGATTTTGGAGTTGGCATAAAGTATACCGCTCCTTCTACTTCTCTAGGATCTACAGTAAGAACTTTATTCTCCATAGTAGTTGTAGCAGCTTGGGTACTGTGATCAAAAACGTTATGTGCATATTCTGCATCGATTTCTTCTCCTCCTCCATTTTGCACATATTCCTGGATCTTTTTCCAGTTTACAGCGGCAATAAAATCTTTATCATTCTGAGAAGCGTTAACTTCCTGCATGGTATGAGCTTCTTCGGTGTTATAGGTAGTAAAGAAGAACCACCCATGAGAATCTCCACGTCCAGGGTGAGAAAGATCGTAATTAAATCCAGGCATTTTCAACTGGAAATCGATACTCATTCTTCCATCATCGTCAATAGCGATAAAGGTAAGAGGACCTTTAAAGTTTCCCTTCATTTGATCGATAGCCATATCCTCTTGTGGATAAGGTACAGAGAAACGGGTTCCCGCTACAACATATTCGGTGTTTTCTGTAATGAAAGAAGAAGAGTGATTCCCTGCACTGTGAGGGATCTCGATGATCTCTTCGGTTTCAAAGGTTTCAAGGCTAATACGTGCTATCCTTGGAGTGTTATTTTCGTTGATGAATATCCAACGTCCGTCAAGTTCTCCGTTTGTTTGAGAAATATCGGGGTGGTGGGAATCTCCCCATGGAACGAAGCCAAAAGAGGTATTTAACATCGGAACAGTTTCCTCAGAATATCCATAACCATTGGTCGGAAATTGAGAAAAAACAGGGATCTCTTTTAGCATTCTACCTGAAGGCAAGCCGTAAACGGTTAGGTTCCCACTATATCCTCCTGAAAGGAATGCATAATATTCATCATGCTCTCCCGGTGCCACGTAAACACGGTCTGCCGCGTTAGAGGTAAGAGCTCCGGATTTCTCATCAGAAGATCCACCATTGCCACATGATTGGATAATAAGCCCCAGGACACCCAGGACCGCGATTCTAAAAATATTTTTCATTAGATTGGGTTTTAATTTATTGTTTGAAATTGGATTGATTATTCTTTTGGTAAAATGACGTCTTCAACTACATGGACCCATCCATTACTTACTTTTACGGTCGCTATAATTTTAGCTCCCCCCACAATAATGTCTTCTCCGTCACTACTAACTTCTACATTTTCTCCTGACGCCATATAAAGGGTGCGTCCTTTTTCGATATTTTTTTCAAGCATATCGATAGGATAATTGCTGGGCGCCACATGATTTTTAAGGATATAAGCCAGTTTAGCCTTATTTTCAGGTTTTAAAAGATCTTCAACGGTGCCATCAGGAAGTTTATCAAAAGCTGCATTGGTTGGAGCAAAAACCGTAAGCGGTCCCACATTTACCAGGGAATTTTCTACCCCAGCAGCTTTAACTGCAGTCACCAAAGTGGTATGATCTTCAGAATCCATAGCTAAGCGTAAGGCGTTTGGATTTTCACTGTCATCGTCGATAAAGGCCTGACCTTTATTTGAGCCAGCATCATTGCTTTCTTTATTAACTACGGCAGGAGCCTCGCTCTCATCATTGGTGTTATCCTTACATCCTATAAGCACTGAAGAACTTATCAGCAGGAAAGTCATCATTAAAAAGGGAATTGATTTCATCATTTGTTGGTTTGGTTAGGTTTATTCAATCAAAAAGCTAATTCGTTGCGAATTTATAAGGCTTATACTTATAAAAATATGAGAATCATCAGTTTTGCTCATCATATTGTCTAAAGTATTCAAGTATTGCCCGGGCTTCATCTTCAGCGAGTCCTTGATTAGCCATCACTGCCATATTTGATTCAATAAGCAATTTTTTTGCAATTGGATCTTCCTTGATCATTTGTTCAGGATTAAGAATCATGTTCATAATCCACTCAGGAGAACGTCTTTCGGATACTCCGGCCAATTGAGGACCAACAAATTTCTTATCCATCTTATGGCAGGCAGAGCACATATTTTTAAAGATATCTCCTCCGTTGGAAGCCATATCGGCATCAATACCATCTCCCAACTCAACATTTTTTATAGGCCCAATTCCTTTATTGGATAGATCGTCTCCGCTATCGGCCTCAGATTCCTGGGAGGTGCTAGACTTTTCTTCGGGAGCAGGGGCTTCCTTGTAGTCGTCTAAACGAATTTCATCTTTTTCTTTTTTCTCTGAATTACCACAAGAAAACATTAGCAACATTGCTGCAAAAATTCCAGTTGTTTTTAGCAAACTTTTCATAATTATTAGATATTTAATTAATTGTAAAATTACCGGGTATTAGCCTTATTTTTTATGACTTAAGTCATATACTTATGAAGGTACAATTTTTTTAAAAAATGCTTTTATTCTCTTTAACAGAGAACTAAAAGGCTAAAATGCAAGAGGTTGCCAATTTTATTGGAGCTCTCTCCATATTTATTCTAATGGTAGGAATACAAATTGAGCTGTTTTAAAGGAATTTAGAAGGGTCTTCAATAATCCCGGAACGATATTTAAAGGCCTATGCAATCAGTTAGTAGCTTAGCTACCTATTTCAACCCAAAATTTCGTTCGCTCTGGCCACCAGGCTTGCAAGTTTATTCTTGTCAGGATTATTTAATAGCCATTTTAACCATTTCACTTTACCCCATAAAAAAACCCTTAACCAAATACATGATGAAGGGTCTTAAAAGAAAGCCCACCCGAACGTAGCCTTCGGTGCGGGCGGGGTAGTGACCTATTGAATGACCACCTTCGCATACCCGTGCCTGCAAGCAGTATAAAAAGCTATGGGTATTAATCCCGCTTTCCAGCGGGATCTCAATTAATTTCAAAAAAAAGACCCTTACAAATTAATGTAAGGGTCTTAAAAGAAAGGCGGTGACATACTCTCCCACAAATAGCAGTACCATCTGCGCTAACGGGCTTAACTTCTCTGTTCGGAATGGGAAGAGGTGAGCCCCGTTGCCATAA
>NZ_DATCSO010000111.1:0-17145 GCF_036568425.1 Salegentibacter sp.
GCTCCGGCTAGTAAAAAACCGGGCCCTATACTTTTTAAAATAGATGCTTTAGAAGAAGTATTTTTATGTTTCATTTAGAATATTGAACCGTTAAAAACAGGCGCAGCCGAGAAAACAATTTATGCAAATTCGGCAATAATTTCTGTATTAACTTCGTGACCGCCGTTATATCTTTTTATTTCAAAATTATTAGGAAATAATTCTTTTAGTCTTTTTTCCTCTACCTCAATAATTCCGTTTTTTAGGTACTTATCTTTGGTTCCATAGATAAAGGTGAAGTTTGTATTTTTTAAAAATTGAAAATCTTCTTTCTTTAATTCGGCAGGAACTTTTCCCGAATGCATAATTAATTCATCGCAATTAATTCTTCGTTTTGCTACCCATCTTGTCACCACCGAAACACCCTGGGAATACCCAAAAAGAATGAGTCTTGGCGCATCCTGCAGGTTTTCAGCTTTATAAACTTCATCGAGATAATTCAGTACATTTTCGGTTTCCATCTTTGTATTTTCACGGGTGAGCCAGGAGGCACCCACGTGTTTGTATTCTGCGTTGAGATAGTACTTGGATGGCGCCTGCGGGGCGATGATGTAATTCTCCTCCGGGTTCAGATGCTTGAAATATTTAAGGAAATATCTGCTTAAATATCCAATGCCGTGACAAACCACCCACACGTTTTTGGTCTTTGGAGTAAAGGTATTCAACACCTCATAGGTGTTGGTGCTTTGGTAGGAAACCTGTTTCTCGCTACTCATTTTTACGTATTTTTACAAAGTAACCAATCTTATTGTGATGACCCAAGAAGAAATTTTAGCGCTCTCCAGAAAAGTATGTAAAAACACCTTGATGGAAACCCTTGATATTGAATTTACTGAAGTAGGCGATAATTACCTGATGGCGAGAATGCCGGTGACCTCAAAGGTGCATCAGCCGGACGGGGTGCTACATGGGGGCGCCAGTGTAGCCCTGGCCGAAAGTGTGGGGAGTATGGCCAGTTATGTGTTTTTGAATACCGAAGAATTTTTTATCCGCGGCATAGAGATTTCGGCTAATCATTTAAAGAGTATCTCTGAAGGTTTTGTCTATGCCAAAGCCAGTTTTATCCATAAAGGTCAAACCACGCAACTTTGGGAAATAAAGATCACCGATGAAGAAAACAACCTGATCTCCATTGTAAAATTAACAACGATTGCTTTACCAAAAAACAAGTAAAAGATGAATGCAGAAGAATTTTTTAGTCGACTTGAGGAGCATTTGCACCAGGGGAAACCCTTTGTTGCCTGGCACGATCCTGGTTCGGGCAGGGGGATGACCACCGCTTTATTGCAGGAAGATACTTCCGGGAATCTGGTGAATGATTTTAATGAAAGCGGATTTGTTTTTGCTCCTTTTCAGAATGATTTACCAACCTATATTATTCCGCAGGAAAAGTCTGAATTCCTGCAAACGGAATATTCCGGGTTTATAGATCACGAAAAAGCCCTGGAGAAGGAAAGCCCTGAATTTCCGCCGGAGCAATTTATTCAGAAAGAAAAATCTGCGCACGAAAATCTTGTTCAAAAAGGTATAGATGCCATTAAGGCCGGAGCTTTTAAAAAGGTAGTGCTATCCCGAAAAGAAGAGGTAGAAACCCAATTGGGACCGCTGGAAATATTTAAGGATCTTCTGAAGAAATATAAAGAGGCTTTTGTTTACATCTGGTTTCATCCAAAAACCGATATCTGGATGGGAGCGACCCCTGAGACCTTGCTTAAGGTGGAAAGAAATAAATTTAAAACAATGGCCCTAGCGGGAACTCAGGCTTTCAAAGGAATTACCAATGTGAACTGGGAAGAGAAGGAGATTGAAGAACAAGAAATCGTGACCGATTTTATCCTGGAAAACGTTGAAAAAGTCTCTGGTGGTAAAGTGTCGCGATCTGAAGCTTATACGGCCAGAGCCGGAAATTTATTGCATTTGCGAACCGATATTCAGGGAGATATTCAACCGGGTACTTCAAATTTAAGAAAATTGATAATGACACTTCATCCCACTCCTGCCGTGTGCGGTATGCCCAGGGATGTCGCTAAGCAATTCATATTAGAAAACGAAAATTATGACCGCGAATTCTATACAGGATTTTTAGGAGAGCTAAATTTTAAAAAGAAGATTAAACGTAGCTCCAACCGAAGAAACCAGGAAAACCAGGCTTATAGCAGTATCAGTTCTTCAACTTCTTTATTTGTTAACTTACGCTGTATGAAGATTGAAGACGATGAAGCCGAGATCTTTGTAGGGGGCGGGATAACTAAAGATTCAGATCCTGTTCAGGAATTTGAAGAGACACAAAACAAAGCCCAGACCATCAAAGCCGTTTTAGTTAAATAAATCCTACGGAAAATCGTAATTTTGAGTGAAAAATAGAGCGTCTTCCTGAAGTTATTACTCATTTCAAACAGGATGAACAGCCTGACGCCTTTTCAAAAACATATATTAGTGAAATATTCCAAAATACCTGTTGCCCGCTCGGTTGTAGCACTTTGTGTGGCCAAAAACATACATCACGTAATCATCTCTCCGGGTTCGCGAAATGCCCCGCTCACTCTCGGATTTACACATCATCCGGAAATCAAAGCATACAGTTTGGTAGATGAGCGATCTGCAGCTTTTCATGCCCTGGGAATGGCTCAGCAGCTCCAACAGCCGGTGGCGCTGGTTTGTAGTTCGGGGTCTGCCTTGCTCAATTATTATCCGGCCATTGCCGAAGCTTTTTACAGTGATATTCCATTGGTGATCATATCGGCCGATCGGCCGATAGAGCGTATAGACATAGGCGATGGTCAAACCATTCGGCAGAAGAACGTTTTTGAAAACCATATTTTATATTCGGCGAATTTACATTCAGAATTGGTTTTAGACCAAATCACTACTGATCCCAAGCTTCAGCAGAAACAATTTGAAGCGCAAAAACACAATGAAAGAGAGATAAACCTGGCCCTGAACAAGGCCATAGAAGGAAAAGGACCGGTGCACATTAATGTGCCTTTTTATGAGCCCCTGTATGACCTGGTAGAAAATGTGGAGGTGAATCCACTACAGATTTTGCCAGAGTTCAAGGAGCGTACTTATACCGGAAAACAATTAAATACATACGCTGATACCTGGAATAAGGCTAAGCGAAAGATGGTAATTGTGGGAGTAGCTCAACCTAATGCGATTGAACAAAGATTTTTGGATGAATTGGCTCAGGATGACTCTGTGATCTTTTTTACTGAAACCACCTCGAATATACATCATCCAGATTTTATTACCAGAATAGATACCGTTGTGGGCCCTATTGAGAGGGAAGCAGACCCTGAAGAGCTTTTCAGGAAACTACAGCCAGAGATCCTGCTTACTTTTGGAGGAATGATCGTTTCAAAAAAGATCAAAGCTTTTCTCAGGAAATACCAGCCACAACATCACTGGCATATTGATGAGAAAAAGGCATACAATACTTTTTTCTGTCTAAACAAACATTTTGAAACCGATGTCAATTCATTTTTCAGCAATTTTCTCCCTTTGGTGAGAAATCAGGCAAGCGATTATGGAGAGTTCTGGAAAAAAATATGGAAGAAACGGCAGGATCGACACGAGGAATATATGGATGAGATTCCTTATTCCGATTTAAAGGCCATGCAGCTTGTCGCGCCTGAGGTTCCAGAAAACTATATGCTTCAGCTGGGGAACAGTTCAATTATCCGTTATGCCCAGTTGTTCAAATGGAAAGAGACTTTACGAATCTTTTGTAATCGCGGCACCAGTGGGATAGATGGCAGTGTTTCTACGGCTGCGGGTGCTGCTTGCGTATCTATAGAACCAACGCTTCTTATCGTTGGTGACCTGAGCTTTTTCTACGACAGTAATGCTCTCTGGAATAATTATTTGCCGTCTAATTTCAGAATAATTGTTTTGAATAACCAGGGCGGGGGAATATTCAGGATACTTCCGGGGAATAAGAACACGGAAAATTTCGATACTTATTTCGAGACGGTACATCAACTCAAGGCCAAACCTGTTTGTGAACTTTACGGACTGGAGTATGCTTTTGCTGAAAATTCTCTGGATATCAAAAAGGAAATGCAAAGCTTTTTTAATCCTTCAGAAAGACCTAAGCTTTTGGAAATTTTCACGCCACGAAAACTCAATGATGAGGTATTACTCGAATACTTCAATTTTATGAAATCTTAAGATTTGATTTTCGGTATTGATGCCTGTTTTTGCTAATTTTAAGTGTATTAACCAAAAAATAAATAAAATATGGCAACTAAGACCGATGAAAAAGTTGGAAAGTATATCCAGGACGTAAAGGACAATGTTGGCGAAGAGCCGGATATTGATCTACTAAGAAAGATAACTGAGGCTTTAGGCCCAAGTATCTTCAGAAGTGATGCTGAAACCGTTTCAAGTTCTTCAGAATCTGAAATGGAAACCGTGAAAAAGAATTTCCTCATCAATAAATTAGGTCTTAAAGACGATGAAAAACTGGATGTAGGCCTGAATGCCGTTATGGAAAAATACGGAAAATCCAACCGCAACAAGTATCGTGCAGTGGTCTATTATCTGCTTACTAAATATTTTGAGAAAGAAAGTGTCTATAAATAGACTAAATTGAATAATAAGGAAATCCGCTTTTTGGAAACAAAAGGCGGATTTTCTGTTTTTACAGAAAAGCCCGTAATTATAAAGTATCTTTGCGTTTTAAATTTTTGTTATGCTGAATATTGGTGAATATCACACCCTTACTATAGACCGGGAGACCGAGCCCGGACTTTTTCTTACCAACGAAGAAGGTGATGAGGTTTTACTTCCGAATAAATATATCCCAGAAAGCTGGGAAATTGGGGGAGAAATAAGAGTTTTTGTCTACCTGGATCACGAGGAACGGCCTGTGGCAACTACCCTGGAGCCTCTGGTAAAGCTGGATGAGTTCGCGTTCTTAAAATGTGTGGAGGTAAATGAATACGGGGCCTTCCTGGATTGGGGCTTAGAAAAGCATTTGTTTGTTCCGTTTAAGGAGCAGGCTTACCCGATGAAAAAAGGCGGGAGGTATTTGATCTTTTGTTATTTAGACGAAGAAACCAACCGTTTGGTGGCTTCCAGTAAAGTTCATGCTTTTCTGGATAATTCAGAGTTAACCGTAGAACCTTTTGAAGAAGTAGATCTTATTATTAGTAATAAATCTGATCTGGGATATAACGTGATCATCAATGAACTACATCTTGGTCTTATCTATAATGATGAGATCTTCCAGCCGCTTAATGTTGGCGATTATATGAAGGGTTTCATAAAAAAAACCAGGCCCGACGGCAAGATAGATGTCATGCTTCAGCGGCCCGGATACAGAAGTATTGAGCCTAATGCTCAACGCATTTTAGATGAATTGGCGGCAAACCATGGCCATCTTAAGATCACAGATAAATCTGATCCTGCACAGATTCAAAATGTGTTGGAGATGAGTAAAAAGAGTTTTAAGCGCGCTGCAGGCAATCTTTATAAGCAACGTAAGATAGACATTACCGAAGACGGTATTTATCTAAAAGAAGATCAGTAATACCTGCCATAAGGAGAATAAAAAGATCTGCGCCCGTACATGCTTCTCACTGCCGAGTTGTGAAGAGCGTTTTGGTATATTCGTTGGTTTCTGTAATATGGGTTTGAATTAAGGGCTTCATTTTCTACTTCAGCCCGCTTGTATAATCTGGTTTGAGTGGAAAGTTCAAAATCCTTTCTTTCTTTTTTAGGAAGAGGAGAGCCTATATCTACAGTGCGCTGCCGGTAGTTATTCTTTTCATCGATAAGAGCAACGATGTCTACCCCGTTTCTTTTATTTTGATCTACATTGAGGAATTTTCCACTTGGCAGGTTGAAATTTGATTTCTCAAAACCAAAATCAAAATCCTCCAGGCTTCTGTTGAGTTCTTTTCGGCTTAAATCAAAATCGGCTGCATTCCAGGATTCAAATTCCTGGGCCACCAGGCCTGAAAGTCCGGAAAAGAATGAAAAAAGAAATAGTAAATGGATTTTCATCGGGGAATTTTTTGTAATTATATCAAAAACAATGCAAATCTAAGTGCTTTTGTTTAAATTTTAAATTCTTCGGAAGCTTCAAAAAATCCTATTTTTACAATAAATTAAAAATTATGAGCAAAATAGACTGGAAAACAGTTAAAGAATATGAAGATATAACTTATAAGAAAGCCAATGGCGTAGCCCGGATAGCTTTTAACCGTCCGGAAGTTAGAAATGCTTTCAGGCCAAAGACTACCAGCGAGCTATTGGATGCTTTTCATGATGCCCATGAAGATACCTCAATTGGGGTTGTTTTACTTTCAGCAGAAGGACCATCTCCCAAAGACGGGAAATGGGCATTTTGCAGTGGTGGCGATCAAAAAGCCCGTGGTCACCAGGGATATGTGGGTGAAGACGGTTATCATCGTTTGAATATCCTTGAAGTACAACGTTTAATTCGGTTTATGCCGAAAGCTGTAATATGCGTCGTTCCCGGCTGGGCAGTAGGAGGCGGGCATAGTTTGCACGTGGTTTGCGATTTAACCCTTGCGAGTAAGGAACACGCCATTTTTAAACAAACCGACGCCGATGTGACTAGTTTTGATGCCGGTTATGGTTCTGCTTATTTGGCAAAAATGGTGGGGCAGAAGAAAGCCCGGGAGATCTTTTTCCTCGGAAGAAATTACTCGGCGCAGGAAGCTTATGAAATGGGCATGGTAAACGCTGTAATTCCTCATAATGAGCTTGAAGATACCGCTTATGAATGGGCGCAGGAAATCATGGAAAAGTCCCCAACTTCAATTAAAATGCTGAAATTCGCGATGAACATGACTGATGACGGAATGGTAGGGCAGCAGGTCTTTGCAGGAGAAGTTACGCGTCTTGCCTATATGACAGATGAAGCCAAAGAAGGCCGTGATGCATTTCTGGAGAAAAGAAAACCCAATTTTGATAAAAAATGGATCCCTTAGCCAAAGATTTTAGCAATAACCAAATTGATTTAGCTACCCTCCCCAAATACGAATCGGTAGCTTTTTCTTCGGTTTCGCCTAAGTACCTTATAAAAATGAATATTCAGACGGGCATTTTTATGCTCGTCTTGTTTATTATGCTTGGTGTTTTTTGGTTCTTTCAACTTAATCCGGTGCAAACATGGCTTATTTTCGCAATTATTTTAATCGCTTTTATCTTTCGGTTCTGGAATAATTATAAGCTGCTTAAAACATTGGGTTACGCTATAAGGGAAAAAGATATTATATACAGAAGGGGCTTTATTTTCAATAAAACTACACTGATTCCATTTAATAGAGTACAGCACGCTTCAATTTCACGTGGCGTTTGGGATAAAGTTTTAGGTATCTCCAGTCTTAATATTTTTACAGCCGGGGGAAGCGGGAGCGATATTATTATTCCCGGATTAGACCCACAAATGGCGCAACAGTTAAAAGAAGCCATAGCGGTAAAGATTTCCAATGATTAATCCTGAAACCTATAGCACTGCCCGGCGACAATCTAAACCCGGGATTCTTTTGATCTACCTTTCCAGCCTTTATAAATTATTCAGAATGTTTTGGGCTCTTGGGGCCTATTTATTAATAAGCGGACCAAGCAAAACCACCTTGGTTTATGCGGGTTTTGGTTTATTAGTAATAGGTGTTGTAAGCTTTTTCTATAGTTATCTTTATTATCGCAAGTTTGTTTTTTATGTAGATTACGAGCGAAAAGAATTTGTTTTGGAAAAAGGGATTTTCTCTACTGAAAATACAACGATTCCCTTCGATAAAATCCAACAGGTTTATTTTAAGCGCTCTCTTTTGCAACGCTTAATAAAAGTTTATAGCCTGGTAATTGATACGGCTGGTAGCAATCAAAAGGAGGTAGAGATAAAAGCTATTTCCGGAAAGGATGCCAACCGTCTTGCAAAAATTCTCTTAAAAGCAAAATCTGAAAAACCTGATGCATTACAAGGAGAAGGAGACCTTGAAAAACAAGAGGAAAATAACGAGGTTTTCTGGACCCATAAAGTCGGATTTCTTAGGTTACTGAAAATTGGGATAAGCACCAATTATTTACGCGGCCTTTCCCTGATTTTTGCTTTTGTAATGACCGTTTACAACAGGATAAATACTTATTTTAAAGAACAGATTGAAGATGTTGAGGTGTATTTTAATCAGTTTTCCGGGGTACTGCAATCTATTGGGTTTTTAACAGTGCTTTTTGTGCTTTTGTTGCTTTTGAGCATTAGTATAACCATTATAGAGGTTTTTGTTAAATACTACGGCTTAAAAATTCAGCAGAATAAAGATAAAATTGAGGTAGAAATGGGCTTGAAGACCAATACCAAAGTTTCTCTGCAACCCAGAAGGCTTCAGTTAATGAGAATCAAAACGAATCCTGTTCAGGAGCGTTTCGATCTCTACGAAGCACAGCTCTCTTTATCCAGTAGTGAGAATGATCTTCAGAAAAATAAAATAAAGATTCCCGGATTGGAAAAAGAGGTCGTAAAAAAGATAAAATATTTTCTTTACCCCGGATCCACCGAATCCAGCTTTAGCAATACCTTCAGGCCGAATAAATTATTGCTATTCCGTAAAATGTCTCTGGTAATGTTACCTGTATTGGTTTTTCTGACTTTATGGTATTTCACAGCTTTTATCACACTTCCACTCTGGGCGGTTCTGGTGCTGTCAGGTTTATATATTATTGTTGCCGGAAGTATACAGATACTTGCTTTTAAGGCCCGGAAACTGATAGTCACCGAGAAATTTTTGCAAAAGAAAACAGGTTTCTGGAACAAGACCGAAGAAACCCTGGAACTGTATAAAATACAATCGGTGAGTGTAAAGCAACCAATTTGGTATCACCGAAAGAACCTGATAAATGTTGTATTTCATACCGCTGGAGGGGACTTAAGATTTTATGCGGTTACCAAGGAAATTCTACCTTCCATAAATTATGTTTTGTATAAAGCAGAAGCTACCTCAAAAAACTGGATGTAGTAAAAGTTAGATCGGACTTAAAAAACAAATAAAAAAACCACAGATTCTGAAACCCGTGGCTTTTTTCCCTTTTACTAATAAATTTTTTTTTATCTGAGTTTTGGATATTTTTCTGGATTTACTTCGTGAAAAATGCTATAAATCTTTTCAAAGATATCATCGGAAGAAGGTTTTGAGAAATAATCACCATCGGTACCGTAGGCAGGTCGGTGTTCTTTTGCCGTTAAGGTGTCTGGTTTACTATCCAGGAACCTGTATGCATTCTGTTCATTCAATACCTTATCCAGGATAAAAGCTGAGGCTCCCCCCGGAACGTCTTCGTCTATTACCAGAAGGCGATTGGTCTTTTCTACGCTCTTCACAATATCGTGATTCAAATCGAAAGGAAGCAGGCTTTGTACATCAATAACTTCAGCGTTGATGCCAAAGTCTTCCAGTTCCCGGGCGGTTTGCTCTACAATTCTTAAAGTAGATCCGTAAGATACCAGGGTAATGTCTTTTCCTTCTTTTACCGTTTCCACTTTCCCGATAGGAGTACGGATTTCAGCAAGATTTTCAGGCATTTTTTCTTTCAACCTGTAGCCATTAAGGCATTCTACAAGAAGTGCTGGAGTGTCCTGCTCCAGGAGAGTATTATAGAAACCTGCAGCTTTAGTCATATTTCTTGGGACAAGAACATAAATTCCTCGTACCAGATTTAAAATTCCTCCCATTTGGGACCCACTATGCCAGATTCCTTCTAATCTGTGACCTCTGGTCCTTATAATAAGCGGCGCTTTTTGTTTCCCCTTGGTGCGGTATTGCAAAGTGGAAAGATCGTCACTTATTCCCTGCAGGGCATACATTAGATAATCCAGATACTGAATCTCGGCAATTGGGCGAAGACCTCGCATGGACATTCCAATTCCCTGACCTAAAATTGTGGCTTCCCGAATTCCTACATCGGCTACGCGAAGTTTGCCATATTTTTTCTGAAGACCTTCCAGTCCCTGGTTTACATCCCCAATCTCTCCCGAATCTTCACCGAAGATCAAGGTTTCAGGTTTGTTCCCAAAGATATGGTCAAAATTATCCCGAAGGATTATACGCCCGTCAACTTCCTGGGCTTCTTCAGCATACTGAGGTTTCACCTCTTCAATATCGGCTTGATTTTCTATATATAAATGACTGCTATAGTCATCTTTTGCCTGGTCTTCATAGGTGTTTATCCAATCCAGAAGTTCCTGCTTTAATGACGGCTCGTCCTGGACGAGAAATCGCAAACTCTTTCTGGCTGTGGAAAACACATCTTTTTTAAGGGGCTCTTTAATTCCTTTAAGATCCTTGGCCAGACTTACTATTTCATTCTTTTTTTGAGAAGACTTTGAGATTTCCGCAAGAAGTTTGATCAACTCCTTTTGCTTTTCTTTCATCGGGTTGGAATAGTTTTCCCAGGCTTTTCTTTTGCCTTCCCGCACTTCTTTTTTTATTTCTTTTTCCAGGTTTTCAAGATCTTCGTCTGTAGCGAAATCATTACTGATTATCCATTCCCTGAATTTTACATTACAATCATACTCCCGTTCCCAGTTGAGTCTTTGTTCGCTTTTATAGCGTTCATGAGAACCCGAGGTAGAATGGCCCTGGGGCTGTGTTAATTCCTTAACGTGAATCAATACCGGGGAATGATCTTTTCGGGCTATTGTTGCTGCTTTTTCATAAGCTTCAACCAAGGCAACATAATCCCAGCCGTTTACCTTAATTATCTCGTAACCTTTATTGTCTTCATCGCGTTGAAACCCCTTTACGATCTCTGAAATATTTTCTTTAGTAGTTTGATGCCGCGCGTGAACCGAAATCCCGTACTCATCATCCCAAACGCTCAAGACCATAGGCACCTGCAATACTCCGGCAGCATTTAAGGTTTCCCAGAAATGACCTTCGCTGGTACTGGCATTACCAATGGTTCCCCAGGCTACTTCATTACCGTCTTTTGAAAATTTATCAGCATCAATTCCTTCAACGTTGCGATAGATCTTTGATGCCTGTGCAAGACCTAAAAGTCTGGGCATCTGGCCAGCTGTAGGAGAGATATCGGCACTGGAATTCTTTTGTTGGATAAGGTTTTTCCAGCTTCCGTCCTCATTTAGACTGTGCGTAGAGAAATGGCCGCCCATTTGCCTTCCGGCAGACATTGGCTCATTTTCTATATTGCTATCGGCGTAAAGGCCTGCGAAGAATTGTTCAATGTTAAGTTCATTGATCGCCATCATAAAGGTTTGATCTCTGTAATAACCAGACCTGAAATCGCCATTTTTAAAGGCCTTGGCCATAGCGAGTTGAGGCACCTCCTTTCCATCTCCAAATATCCCGAATTTAGCTTTTCCGGTAAGAACTTCCCTTCTCCCCAACAGGCTACATTCGCGACTTGTAACCGCTATGCGGTAATCTCCCAGCACTTGGGCCTTGAAATCTTCAAATGAAATTGAATCTTTAGTCTGTGTTTCGCTTTGCATGAACATTCATTTTATTGAATAACAAATGTAACGAAAACTATAATTATACACAATTCATTAAAAGCCGAATATTTTACGAAATAATTAAATTTTTAGATTTATATTGTTTTTTACGAAAAAAAAAGGAAGTGTTTAACTGTTTAGGTGAATTTCACATAATTTGAGACCTCATAAGTCCTAATATGCTAATGCTGAAAATATTTGTCAATACCACCGCCGGGTGAAGAGTTTAATAAGGGTATTAATATCCAGGGAGACGATGAAACGTATTCTTTGATCATATTTCTCTTTCCCAACTTCCCAACCTAAGCTGGAATAAACCGGAAAAAACACCTCAAAATAATCGTCCACAAGACTAAGCCGCAATCCTGAATCGTAGAGGAATTTAGCACTTTCAAACTGGTTTTTTACCAAACCTGCATCTGCATACACAAAGATGAATTTCCACAAATTTGTACTCCCGTTAATGGTGGTAAGCCATTGGTTAGCATATTCTGGTTGTAATTGGGACTTGAAGCCACCTTCAGCAACAATAATTTGCTGGCTGAATAGCCCACTTCCCTGGCTTCTACCATAGTAGTTATAATCAAATAAATAGTCTGTAGGGCGATCCAGGGCAAAGCTAAAATAATCGGTTTTCTGGCTATCGTTATATAAGAATGCTCCTGCAAAGAACCTGAGATTAATCTGCCGGTTGCTTTTAAACAGCTTACGGTATTCAAGGCTCATAGAAACTTTACTGAATTTTTCAGCAAGCTGGTAATCGAAAGAAGCTCCGTGAAAATCAACCAAATGCGGTTTGCTGTATTGGTAATTGATATTGAAAACATTATAATCCGGCCTGGTTAATGGAACAGCTGGATTTTTATCCCGTCTTACATTTACATTCCTGATGAGTAAACGTTGGCGTTCATTGTTCCTTAGGTTTTTATTCCTGAAGTAAAAGCCAATAAATGGAGTGTATTTTTCGTAGAAAAGCCCATAGTTGTAAGAAAAGCGGGAGCCACTTAGGCCATAGCGGATGGAATGTAATTCCTTATTCTCAAACTGTTGGTTGTATAATAAAGAGGCAGAACCCACAAGGGTTTTACTTTTATACCCATATTTAGGGGAAATACTATATTGGAAATTTTTATTCAGGAAGGTCTTGTTGTACATTTTAGGCCCGATAGAAACACCGTCATAAAGGTTGTAATCAAATTCTGGCATAAAAAAGACCTGGGAATACCGCGGATCTTCAATATCCTGCAGAAGTCGGAATTGTAGTGGTTTATTGAAGAGTGCTGAGACCCGTTTATAATTATCCCTTTGGTTTATCTCTGGGATTATTCCTTCATAATTTAAGGCGAGTCGCTCAATATCTTGTCGGGGAATGCTTACGGTCTTTTTCTGCTTAAAATCATCCACCCAGGTTTTATAGATAATTTGACCGTCTTTAAGGCCATAGAGTGAGACCGGAAAACCGTTACTGCGCTTGTTCAGGACAGTCACTTTTAGCGAATCTTTGGTTTTTACCAGTTCGCTTATTCTGAAATCAATTTTTTCATTTTTAGCAACATACTGGTCAAAAAACCAGGAGATGTCTTTATCAGCACCTTCTTTGAGGTAGGATTCAAAATCTTCTGCTGAAACCGGTTCCATGCTGTTTTCTTTATAGAACTTCTGAATAGAATTTTTTATGGCATTACTATCCAGATAATTCTCCAGATACTTTATGCCGACCCCGGCTTTGTATGGATTAGCAATATTTATATTGAATTTTATGAGAGAATCCTGAGAGGTAGTGAGGGCTTGATCCAGGTTGAGTCTTGCCGTATTCATATGGAGAAACTGGTACTGGTCATTAAATTCCAGGTCGGCGGCGTGAAACCACCTAATTCCAATAATATCGCTTAGGTTTCCAATTAACTTCATCCTTGGATAATACATATCTACATAATCCATCATTAGAGCAACGAGAATAGCATCTTTTACCCATTGTTCTTCCCTGGGATTAACACGAATGGAATTCTTTAAAAGGTTGTTGGTTATGGTTTTTACCTGTTTAATATCGTATTGAAAACCATCTGGAAATGGCCTTATGAAACTCGGGAGTTGGTTAAGTCCATAGATTGGGCTGTCTAAATAATCTTCCTGAGTAACAAATAAGGTACTATGGGGATAAGTGCCCAGGCGCTGATAGATGAATTTTATTATTCTGTCCAGAATAGCCCGTTTAACTGCCGGCTGGAGCCCATCGGCTTCTACATCGGTTAGAATTTCATGAGATTGGGCATATTGAGATTCAAAGAGATAGCTTCTTGTGAGGTAGAGTTTTGATTCGGTTCTGTTTAATCCAACAAGTTCAACGGTTTTTACATCTTCTGAAGTCTGAGAATTTCTTTTAGCCAGAGCACTCGCTATATAGAGGTCTTTAGGGATGCTTAGGGTGATGCTTATATCGGCCGGGCTAGTGAACTGATTGTCCAGGTTGTGGTGACTATAAAACTGCCAGCCATCCCGGTATACTGCAAGATTAATATACCAGTATCTTAATTTGTAATTTCCAACATTGTCTACTCCGTATCGGGTAAATTTATCAGAAGGGATTTTTAGTTTATAGTCAAGATGAATTTCAAATTTTTCTCCCGGTGGTAAAGCCTGTGGTAATTCAACTCTAATAATATCGGGGTGTTGTTCGGGCCGGCTCCAGCTAAGGGGATCTCCGGATTTTTGAGAAAGTGTGTTAATGGAAGTACCTCCTCTTTCAATTTCTTTTGAGAAATGAAAGCGGCGGGAAAACTCTTCAGCAAATCTTTGGGCCAGGGGAGTAGATTTACTGCTGTAGGCATTGGCCCAATCATTTAAATAAATTTCCCTTAAAGTATCTTTACTCTCGTTCTTGTAAATAATTTCCTGCTGAATGTCAAAAGTCCTCAGGGAGTCATTTAACTGCGCGTTCATAGTGATAGAATTTTGAGAATACCCCAAACCTATTCCTGAAATGAGCAGCAGGTAAAAAATAAAATACTTCAAGGGAAATAAGGCTATTTAGCGTGTAACAGAATTTTGCTAAATATAATCAAAGTTTAGCTTCCATAAACTGATTATAATTAGAAGTTAGGACTTAAGTTATACTCGTCGTAGAACATATTAAGGATTTCAATAACCTCGTCTTCTGTATCCACCACCTGTACCAGATCCATGTCTGGTTCACTGATATTTTGAAAGCTATCCAAAAGGGTTTTACGTACCCAATCTACCAGTCCACCCCAGAATTCGGTACCTACCAGAATTATCGGGAACTTATCGATCTTATGGGTCTGGATAAGGGTTATTGCTTCAAAAAGTTCATCCAGGGTACCAAATCCGCCGGGCATAACCACAAAGCCCTGAGAGTATTTAACGAACATGACCTTTCGTACAAAGAAGTAATCAAAGTCAAGACTTTTATCGTTATCGATGTAAGGATTATCGTGTTGCTCAAAGGGAAGTTCTATATTAAGCCCCACTGAAGTCCCACCGCCAAGATGGGCTCCTTTATTACCGGCTTCCATAATTCCAGGGCCCCCACCGGTAATGACACCATATCCGTTTTCTACGATTTTTTTTGAAATTTTTTCAGCAAGTTTGTAATATTTCTGGTCTGGTTTTGTTCGTGCAGATCCAAAAATAGATACACAGGGACCTATTTGGCTAAGTTTTTCATATCCGTTAACAAATTCTCCCATTATTTTAAAAATAGCCCAGGAATCGTTTGTTTTTATTTCGTTCCAGGCTTTATTTTTTAAACTTGTTCTCATATAAAGTTTTTAGTTTTTTAAGTGTAATTCTTTTTTTAGGTAGGGAGCGGTATAACCTTTTCCGGATTTGGCAACTTCTTCAGGCGTACCCTTTGCGATGAGTTTCCCGCCATTTTTACCACCTTCGGGGCCAATATCAATAATATAATCTGCCATCTTAATCACGTCCATATTATGTTCAATAATTAAAACAGTATTCCCTTTATTGGTTAATTTATTTAATACATCCATCAGCACCCGAATGTCTTCAAAGTGTAATCCTGTGGTGGGTTCGTCTAAGATATAAAAGGTGTTTCCTGTGTCTCTTTTAGAAAGTTCAGTAGCCAGTTTTATACGCTGTGCTTCTCCTCCGGAAAGGGTTGTGCTTTGCTGCCCCAGGGTAATATATCCCAAACCTACATCCTTAATGGTCTTTAGTTTACGGTAAATTTTGGGAATTGCTTCAAAAAACTGGGTAGCCTCATTGATGGTCATCTCCAGAACATCGGAAATAGATTTTCCCTTATACCGGATTTCCAGGGTTTCCCGGTTAAAGCGTTTTCCCTGGCAGGTTTCGCATTCCACATAAACATCCGGAAGGAAATTCATCTCTATTACCCTAAGGCCACCTCCTTTACAGGTTTCACATCTCCCTCCTTTGACATTGAAACTAAAACGACCGGGCTTATACCCACGAATAAGAGACTCGGGAGTTTTTGCAAAAAGATTTCTAATTTCAGAGAAAACCCCTGTATAGGTAGCAGGGTTGGAGCGAGGTGTTCTACCAATGGGTGTCTGATTAATATCAATTACTTTATCGATATTATCCAGGCCTTTTATGTTAGTATATGGCATAGGTATTTTTACCCCATTAAAATAATAGGCATTCATAATGGGATAGAGTGTTTCATTGATCAGGGTAGATTTTCCGCTACCGGAAACTCCGGTTACCGCAATCATTTTTCCCAGGGGGATTTTTACCGAAACTTTTTTCAGGTTATTGCCGGTAGCCCCTTTTAACTCTATAAACTTACCATTACCTTTTCTTCTTTCTTCAGGAACTTTTATTTCTTTAGTTCCATTAAGGTAAGCAGCGGTAAGGGTATTGTGTTTCTTTAATTCAGAAGGTGTTCCTTCACTTATTATTTCTCCACCGTGTTTTCCGGCTTCGGGTCCAATATCTATCACATGGTCTGCCCGCTCTATCATATCTTTATCATGCTCTACCACGATAACCGAATTTCCGAGGTCGCGTAGAGAAACCAGAGAATTGATAAGTTTTTCATTATCCCGTTGATGTAAGCCAATGCTGGGCTCATCTAAAATGTAGAGCACTCCTACCAGCTGGGATCCTATTTGAGTAGCCAGCCTGATACGCTGAGCTTCACCTCCCGAAAGAGATTTTGAGTTCCGGTTTAGAGCCAGATAAGTTAGACCAACATCTATTAGAAATTGAATTCTTGTGCGTATTTCCTTAATTACTTCTGAAGCGATTTGATTTTGTTTCGGGCTCAGGTGTTTTTCCAGGTCTTTAAACCATTTCGCCAGATCGCTGATATCGAGCTGGGCGAGCTCGGCAATATTTTTATCGTGAATTTTAAAGTAAAGGGACTCTTTCTTTAATCGTGTACCCTGACATTCTGGGCATTCTATCTTATCCATATATTCCTTAGCCCAGCGCCTAAGAGAAGTAGAGTCGTTGTTATAATAGGTCTTTTCAATAAAAGTAGCTACTCCTTCAAAATCGATTTTAAAATCCCGGGTAATTCCCAGGGTCTTAGATTCTTTAGAGAATTTTTCCTTTCCTCCGAAGAGGATAAGTTCCATTGCTTCTTTGGGAATTTTATTTATAGGCTCTGAAAG
>NZ_DATCSO010000112.1:0-7052 GCF_036568425.1 Salegentibacter sp.
GAACGTCCCATCTTTGAGCGTGGTTTTCTGAACCTGGCTTATGAAAATAATTTCCTTCGGGATGCCCATATTTTTGAAGTCGGTTTTCGCTATGCGCTGGATTTCGCTCAGACTTCTCTTACCTCCAGAATTGGGAACAGAAATACTTCCTTTGTACAATCGGCGCGGGGAAGTATGATGCTGGATGACAATACCGGGCAAATACTTGCCAGTAACCGAAGTGCGATGTCAAAGGCTGGCCTAACGATAATTCCCTTCCTCGATTTTAACGGAAATGGGCAACGTGATCCCATGGAGCCCGGGGTTCCGGGAATGGAGTTGAAGAACCGCACCGGTAGGTTAAGCTATCATGAAAACGAAACTGTTCTGAGGATTCGTGATTTGCAGCCTTATATAGATATGGTTCTTGAAATAGATCCGGTGAGTTTAGATAATATCGCCTGGAAGATCCCTAACCCCAAGATCAGGGTACATACCCTGCCTAATCATTTTCAGGAAATTCATGTTCCGGTAGAGGTGATGGGAGAAGTGGGAGGAATGGTGTATGTTGATGATAACGGGCTGCGAGGACAAGGCAGGATAATCGTAAATATTTTTGATGAAAAAGGAAATAAGGCCGCCAGAATTCTCAGCGAAGGGGATGGGTATTTTACCTATCTGGGACTCAAACCCGGTAAATACACCGCTGAAATAGACCGGGAGCAACTTGACAACCTGGGTTATACTTCAGAACCGGAGGCAATTCCTTTTGAAATAAAGGTTGATGAATACGGGGATATTGTCGATACACTGGAGTTTGTTCTTAGTAGTCGCTAGGCTGTAGTCCTAAGACGGTAGTTTGATTGTTGAGGTTTAGCGTTTGTAGTTTTTTGGAAATTCATAGAGGTACCTAAAAGTCCATAACCTTCCGGAATAAGGAAAAGAAAATTCATTCGTGTATTCGTGGCAGAACAGGCTTGAGTTACGAACACCCAAGACTTCTCGATACAACTTTTTATTCCGCTCTCGCTGCATAAAAACCCACTCGAAGTCAACGTTTGTAATTATAATTTAAAAAGACACCAAACGTGTGCGGGTAGTCCTTTGGTTTCGAGTGCCTTTGCAAAGCCTTAGGGTAGTAAAGGGGTTGAGAACCCTTAATATTACGAACACCCAAGACTTCTCGATACAACTTTTTATTCTGCTCTCGCTGCATAATAACCCACTCGAAGTCAACACCTTTTTAATCAAAGTAATTATGAGTTAATACCACCCCGTTGGGTTCGAAGGATCCCGATGCAAATCGGGATTGTATCGGGAACCGATTAAAAGTTCCAGCTCTCCAATTCTATTCTCAATCAACGAATTAACCAATCCCGAATTAATCAATCCCTAATTAGCAGAATTCTAAGACGGCCTTGTCCTCCGGTATTTAACCATCGCAAAGAGAAAAACGAATAAAGCCAAAAATTGTGCTATCCGGGCGAGATAATCCCCGTATTGCACGTAAAAAGTCTGCGTGTTATTCACCAAAATTTCAGATTTAATACTGCCTTGCTTCTCGTAGCCCAGGCTTTTAACAATATTTCCCTTTTGATCTATAAAGGCTGAGATTCCCGTATTAGCACTCCTCACCACATCTTTTCGGGTTTCAATTGCCCTTAATTTAGCGTAGCTCAGGTGTTGTTTATGACCCTGGGTATTACCCCACCAGGCATCATTGGTGATTATACTCAGGAAACCTGCGCCATTTCTGATATAACCGGTAACATAATCTCCATAAACCGATTCATAACAGATGATGGGTGCGGCTGCAGCTGCTTTCCCGTTTTCCATCTCAAAGACCGAGCGTTCCTCCTGGGTGGTTTTCATGGCGACAGTTCCGCCCAGGTCAATCATGACATCTCCTAATATTGGTTTAAGAACATCCTGGTAAGGGAAATTCTCAACCCCAACTACCAGTTTGGATTTATGATAAAGCTGGGTGGAATCGGTATTATTCATCATAAATGCTGAATTATAATCGTCGTACCAGTCATTTGGTCCAAGGTAATTGCTTTGTTCCCTTACCTTATTCGGGTCGCTGAAGCGTTCATAGAAGGAAATTCCGCTTAAAAAATTGATGTTGGGATAACGGTTTAAAAGTTGCCTACTGAAAAAAGCAGCTTCCGATCTTTCAAAATTCGGGAGGACGGTGCCATCTGCAAAAACCGTTTCAGGAGCCACCAGAAGCCTGGTTCTTCCTGTGGTTTTCACTTCAGCAAGGTCCAGTAAGAGTTCTCCTATCCGGGTGTCGTTAACATTATATTTTTCGGTATAGGGATCGATATTGGGCTGCAGGATCACCACCTCCAATGGCTCCCCTTCCGGTTCGTAAGTGGCGAGAATTATCCACGAAATTCCCAGTGGCACGAGAATAAATAGTGCAGATTTAAAAATTCCGCGGTAAATTATAGCCTTATCTTGATACTCTCTGTAAAGGATTGCGGCTTTAAAAACAGCAATATTCACCAGCCACACCCAAAGTGTTCCTCCAAATGTACCGGTGTATTCGTACCATTGCACCCAGTTATGATATTCAGAAAAGGCATTGCCGAGGTTAAGCCAGGGCCAGGAAAATTCCCAGTTCAGATGGAGTTTTTCGAAGACCATCCAGATGCTCACCAAAAAAGTTGCGGCCGCTCCAAATCCGGTGCGTTTAGCCACTACATGGTACAGCATAAAAACCAGCGCCATTAGCAGGGAGTTTACGAGTACAGCGAAAGCACCTCCAAAAGCTGTACTGAAATAAAGCCAGTAGGTGGTGGTGAGATTCCAAATGAAGAAACTCAGGTAGGCAAGTCCAAAGACTTTCCAGCCCGTTAATCGCTTAGAGAAATTCCGCAGTTTGAATTCTGCATAGAGCAGGGGGACAAAGGCGAAAAACAACACTAATGGAAAACCATAGGTTGGCCAGGCCAGGGCAAGTAAAATTCCGGAGAGTAGGGCGTATAAAAGATTTTTCATATTTCGATATTCTTTTCAAAAATAGGAAACTGTAGCTTGTTTTTAAGATTGGCTCATGAAAAATACTTTAAAGTCTCTTTTTTGAAAATTTTTAGCACTCGGCCTCACCTAAATTTTACTTTAGTACTTTTACCAAAAACTAAACCAATGGCCATTAAAAAATACGTTCCAAACCTCATCACTCATCTGAATCTTTTAAGCGGAACCATAGCGGTGATCTTTGCCGTACAGGGGAATTTAATTATGGCAGCTTTGTTCGTGGCTGCTGGTGTTTTCTTTGATTTTTTTGATGGTCTTGCTGCCAGAGTTTTGGATGTTAAAAGCGAAGTTGGACTGCAGTTGGATTCCCTGGCCGATGTGGTAACTAGTGGGGTAGTGCCGGGAATTGTGATGTACCAGATGCTAAGCAAGGCTCTCCCTAATCCGGGTGCAGCCGCAACTACCGAATGGAGTATCCAGGGGACCTGGTGGGAATGGAATTTTAATACTTTGGCGCTTATCGGCTTGTTTATTACCCTGGCTTCGGCTTTCAGGCTGGCAAAATTTAATGTAGACGATCGCCAAACCGATTCTTTTATAGGGCTCCCAACCCCGGCCAATGCCATGTTGATCCTGAGTTTGCCTTTAATCCTTACTTTTCAACCCGGGGAGCTAGTATCTTCCTTAGTGCTGAATGAATGGTTCCTTATCGGCTTAACTCTTTTAAGCTGTTATTTGCTTAATGCCGAGATCAAACTATTCGCACTTAAATTCAGCGATTGGTCTTTTTCCAATAATAAACTGCGCTATTTTTTCCTGCTGTGGTGCCTGGTTTTAATCGTATTTTTCAGATTTATTGCAATTCCGCTCATTATTGTAAGCTATGTATTGCTTTCGGTACTGGCACCGGGAAAAAAGGAAGTGTAAATATTTTAGCAGAATTTAATCGAAAATCTTTTTCTTCCGAAGCTCAAAATTCTTTCCGAGATATACTTTTCTTACCATTTCGTCTTCGGCGAGTTCTTCAGGTATTCCGTGTTTCAGGATGCTACCTTCAAACATAAGGTAAGTACGGTCGGTAATGGCAAGTGTTTCCTGCACATTATGGTCGGTGATTAGAATTCCTATATTCTTGTTCTTTAACTGAGCTACAATACGTTGAATATCTTCTACTGCTACGGGATCAACCCCTGCAAAAGGTTCATCGAGAAGAATGAAATTAGGGTTGGTAGCCAGGGCTCTGGCGATCTCAGTCCGCCGGCGCTCTCCCCCACTAAGGAGATCTCCCCTGTTTTTACGAATATGGGAAAGACCAAATTCTTCTATGAGAGATTCCATCTTTTCGTGGCGTTCTTTTTTGGAAAGGTCGGTAAGTTCCAGTACGCTCATTATGTTATCCTCTATGCTTAATTTTCTAAAAACTGAAGCTTCCTGGGCGAGGTAACCAATTCCGTGCTGCGCCCTTTTATACATAGGGTACTTAGTGATATTGGCTTTGTCGAGAAAGATCTGGCCTCCGTTGGGTTTTATAAGGCCTACGATCATGTAGAAAGAGGTGGTTTTTCCGGCACCGTTAGGGCCCAGAAGGCCCACGATCTCCCCCTGATTAACCTCGATGGAGATGCCTTTTACAACTGCTTTTCCTTTATAGGTCTTAACTAAGTTTTCAGCACGTAATTTCATCTGTTTGTAATTTTTAATCAGGATTTGGCAATAGGTACAGGCTTAAAAACCTAATCCTGTGTGTTGCCATTTTTGAATCCAGCAACATGCAGGTTTCCTTCTGCAAATTTTAGTGCACTAAGATACATTAATTATACCAGCCTTATTCTTTCACTTCTTCCAGCTCTTCCCAGTATTCAAAAGCCCTGCGCAGGTGAGGTATCACAATAGTACCTCCCACAAGAGTTCCTATACTGAGAGTCTCCATAACCTCTTCGCGGCTTATGTTCGCTTTGTAGCTGCTTTCCAGGTGGTATTTAACACAATCGTCGCACCTTAGTACCAGTGAAGCCACCAGCCCGAGAAGCTCTTTTGTTCTTTTATCGAGGGCACCTTCTGTGAAGGCATTGGTATCAAGATTGAAAATCCTTTTCAGAACCTTGTTATTTTCTCCCAGGATCTTTTCATTCATTTGAGCCCGGTATTCATTGAACTCTTCTACTTTATTTTTCATAGCCTTGTCTTTTTAATTTTCGTTGTTCCTGTTTATAGATCACCTTAGAGATCAGGATACTTACTTCATAAAGAACAAGTACCGGGATAGCTACAATAATCTGACTCACAATATCCGGTGGAGTGATTATTGCTGAAAGTATCAATACCAGTACTAATGCGTATTTTCTATATTTCTTCAGAAAAGCTGGGGTTACAATTCCTATTCGCGTAAGAAAATAAATCAGGATGGGTAATTCAAAGATGAGTCCGCTTGCCAGCACAGAAGCCCTTACCAGCCCAATATAACTACTGAGGTCAAAATCGTTAAACACGGTTTCGCTAACCTGGTATTTTCCAAGGAAATTAATAGAAAGCGGGGTAACCACGTAATATCCAAAAATCACTCCTGTAAAAAATAAGAGGGATGAGATAAAAATAAATCCTTTGGCATATTTACGTTCATTGTTATGCATGGCAGGGGAAACGAATTTCCAGAATTCATAGATCACATACGGAAAGGCTATGATAAAACCTGCGGTGATCGAAGTCCAAACGTGGGCAGAGAATTGTCCACCCATAGTTCTACTCTGTATGCGGAAGGGCATTTCGTCAAAACAAAAACCCCCGTCTATACCAAGGGCAGAGGAGATACGGCAAAGAATATCGTAGGAGAAGAAACTTCCTTTGCTAGGGCCAAAAAGTAAAATATCGAAAATAAATCCTTTCGCCAGAAATGCGATACTTCCTGCAATTACTACAGCCAGGGTGGCACGTATTAAATGCCAACGCAAATCTTCCAGATGGTCTAAGAAAGACATTTCATCTTGTGGGGTCCCAATTTGCTTCATTATAAAATTCCTTCTCTAATTAGATTATGAATATGGACAACACCCGCGTATTTTCCGTTTTCTACGGCCAGGAGCTGGGATATCTTGTTTTCTTCGAGCATATCCAGAGCATCAACGGCAAGAGTGTCCTGATCTATGGTTTTTGGATTATGGCTCATGATATCTCTCGCGGTAAGATTTTTGAATTCGGTGTTGTTTTTTAACATTCGTCTTATATCACCATCAGTAATTATCCCAATGATTTTATTATCTTCAATTACGGCAGTAACACCCAGCATTTTTTCTGAAATTTCTATAATCGCATCGGTAACCGAAGTGTTAGGTGAAACAACTGGTTTTTGATTCTGGGCTGTGATATCGCTTACCCGCAAGTAGAGTTTCTTGCCAAGCGAACCTCCCGGATGGTATTTAGCAAAATCTTTTCGGGAAAAACCTTTCAGATTAACCAGCGCTATGGCCAGCGCATCGCCCAAGACCATTTGTGCCGTGGTGCTGGTGGTAGGAGCCAGATTATTAGGACAGGCTTCCTTTTCTACATAAGAATTAAGGACAAAGTCTGCTTCCTGGCCCAGGAATGAATTTTTATCTCCGGTAATTCCAATAAGAGGGTTTTTAAAGTCTTTTATAAAGGGAACCAGGACCTTGATCTCGGGGCTGTTTCCACTTTTAGAGATACAAATTACAACATCATCTTTCTGGATGTTCCCCAGGTCACCATGAATGGCATCGGCTGCGTGCATAAAAATGGCCGGGGTGCCGGTAGAATTTAAAGTAGCTACGATCTTACTTGCGATAATGGCACTTTTTCCTATTCCGGTAACCACCACTCTTCCTTTGGAATGATAAATTTTTTCTACAGCTTCAACGAACTCATTATCAAGAAGATGTTCTAAATTGCCAATCGCTTTGGCTTCAATGGAAATAGTTTCTCGGGCAGCAATCAGAATTTTTTCCTGGAGTTTCAAATTAGATAAAATTATGAATTGTGAGTCTAAAGAAATATGTATCTTTAATTTGCAAATGTATGTAAAATTGTAACACAATTGAATGAGTTTGAAGGAAATTGATTTACACCAACAGCTA
>NZ_DATCSO010000113.1:0-10305 GCF_036568425.1 Salegentibacter sp.
ATACATTATTTTATCAACCAGGGTAGTTTTTCCGTGGTCAACGTGAGCAATAATTGCAATGTTTTTAATAGCTGTCATATAAGCGCCTCATTTTTAAAAGTCTGCAAAGGTACGCCTATTTTTAAAGAATCCCCTGCTAAATTCCTGAAAATGGGAAAATAATGCCTAAAGTATGCTTATTTATTTGTTTGCCTGTTTTTCAGGTAGATAAAGCCAATTAAGTATAATGCTCCAATAACCCCAAAGCCTATTGGCAAAAGAAACTCTTCTTGTTTCTGAGTTAGGAAGAAGGCTACCGCCGCAAACATTATCCCTGCATTGATCAGGCATCGTTTAGGGGTATAGAATTTCTGAAATTGTTCTTTTAATGCCTGCATAGTTGGAATTTTGCTGCAAAGCTACAGCTTTTCTAAAGAAGCTATTGCTCATCTGCCGAAGGACCGTAAGTAGCCGGAACGGGGATATCCAGCAACCTGAAATAAACACCTAACTGGGCCCGGTGATGAGGAATTTGATTTAGCACCATCATTCGCAGCACATTGAATTTAGGCATATCCATAAGGGTTTTTCCTTCGTGAACCATTTTCCAGTTCTTTTCAAATTCGCTATCCGGTTTTTTTAGGGCGGCTTCCGCTTCAGAGGTATTATTGTACAGTACTTTCAGGATACTTTCAATATTCCCAAAATCGGGCGGCTTATAACCTTCCATATCCATTTCCTCCAATTCCATAGTAGCCGTGATCCAGCTGGGGATTTCAGCAAGATGATTGGCCAGCTGCCTTATGCTCATCGATTTTGGATGAGGTCTCCAATCTAATCTATCCCGCGGAATTCGTTTTAAGAATTTTTCGGTTAAAACTACTTCATGCTGTAGTTCAGAAATAAGACATTTTTGAAGTTCCATCAGGCTCAGGATTAATTGATTAAAATTACAATTAAATCCTGTTGTATGGTAATAATTGCTTCGGAATAAATTAAGGGAAAACCCTTTTTTTATGAAAATTGCACCTGCAGTGGAATTCAGCTATCTTTGCAGCAGAAATACTTCTGATATGAAACTTGATAAAATTCCGCAGCTAAAACATATAGATTCCAACAACTTTTTCCTCCTGGCAGGTCCTTGCGCTATAGAAGACGAAGATATGGCCCTGCGCATTGCAGAGAAAGTAGTCGAAATAACCGATAAGCTTGAAATTCCTTACGTCTTTAAAGGCTCATTTAAAAAAGCTAATCGCAGCAGGATAGACAGTTTTACGGGAATTGGGGATGAAAAGGCACTAAAGATCCTGCGAAAGGTTTCAGAAACATTTAAAATCCCTACAATAACCGATATCCACGAAGTTAGCGATGCCGCCCTGGCAGCTGAATATGTAGATATCCTGCAGATTCCGGCCTTCCTGGTTCGCCAGACCGACCTTGTTGTGGCAGCAGCGAAAACCGGAAAGACCATCAATCTTAAAAAGGGCCAGTTTATGAGCCCCGAAAGCATGAAACATGCCGTAACCAAAGTTACCGATTGCCAAAACGAGCAGGTGATGGTTACCGATAGGGGAACAATGTTTGGTTACCAGGATATGATCGTAGATTTCCGGGGGATTCCTACAATGAGAGAATTTGCACCTACAGTGCTGGATGTTACGCATTCGCTACAACAACCCAATCAAAGCAGCGGCGTAACCGGTGGTCGTCCCGATATGATCGAAACTATAGCCCGCGCCGGAGTGGTAAACCATGTAGACGGACTCTTTATAGAAACCCACTTTGATCCTGCCAATGCAAAAAGCGACGGTGCCAATATGCTTGATTTACAATACCTTGAAGCTTTATTAAGTCGCCTGGTTAGGATTAGAAAAACAATAAATGAATTTTAAAGTTTTCTTAAGAGTCCCCTCATAACCAACCATTTTCTAATTATTTCCTTAGATTTAAGCAACTAACCAATTTCTTGCTTAATGCGCCGTTTTCAAAATTCACCTAAAATAAGGAGTTTCTTGGTTTTATTCATGCTGGCATTGCTTTATCCTGTTACCGGTTGGTCTCAGGAAGAACCTGAAATTGCTGTGGGCGGAGCCCTTAGATATAATTACAACCTCTCCTCCTGGAAGGAAGGTCAAAAAACCAGAGGCGGAGATTTTGGATACGATATGTTTCGGGTAAACTTTAACGCGAAATATAAAGGATTGTACCTTAATGCCGAATACAGGCTTTATTCAAATGCCTTTGGCGGGGGAGTGATGAAACAGGGCTGGATGGGTTACTGGATTAATGATTTAGATGAAATTCAGCTTGGACTAACCCAGGTTCCCTTCGGAATCCAACAATATAATTCACACAATTGGTTCTTCAACCTCACCTATTATATGGGACTGGAAGACGATCACGATATGGGAATAAAATATGTGCATTACGGAGATACTTTTGAATATCATCTCGCATTTTTTAAGAATTCTGAAGAATTACGCTTTGGGAGCGACACCGAATCTTCCCCCAGCCGGTATTCCTATGATGTCGCCGGAAGGAATAAAGAGATAAACCAGGTTAATGGTAAGTTCGTGTATAAATTCGGGGAGCAGGCAGCCAACAGGTTGGGACTTTCAGCTCAGTATGGCTCACTTTATAATCTGGACACTAAAGAAACCGGAGATCATTACGGGCTGGCTGCACATTACGAAATCACCTATAAGCGCTGGAACCTGAAGGCCCAGGCGCTAACCGCATCCCATAATCCCGAGAATGCTGCGGGGGAAAGCCGTGACGAGGTTACAATGGCTGCTTACGGCGCACCCTACCAGGTAGCTTCCGATTTCGAATTGTATTCTCTTGCTATATCCAGAAATATTCCAGTGAATTGGGGACCGGTATCTAACCTGGAATTTTACAACGATTTTGGATTTATGAACAAAAGGAAAAATTCCTTTACAGATTCCTTCATGAATGTTACAGGAGTCCTGGTCACGGCGGGGCATATTTACACTTATATAGATTATGCTGCTGGTTATAATCACTCCTGGTTAGGCGGTAATTTTATAGATGATTTTGCCCAGGGAAATCCTGATGCCAAATGGGAAGCAAGATTCAATATTAACCTGGGATATTATTTCTAGGCCAATTAATAAAGAAAACTAAAACTATGACAAAAAAAGTTGTAAGAAGCGACGAAAGGACAAGCATTTTTGGGCTGGAACTTAACGGTCCAGTTTTCTTCACATCTACTTTCATTATAATCGCAAGTATTGTATTAACCCTCGTCTTTCAGGAACAAGCAGAATCTTATTTTGACAAAATTCAGACTTTTGTAGCTAATAAAGCAGGTTGGTTTTTTATTCTCTCGGTTAATGTGTATTTGATTTTCATGATTTACCTGGCCTTTAGCAAATTCGGAAATTTGAGGATAGGAGGCCCTAAAGCTAAACCTGAGTTCAAAACCATTTCCTGGTTTGCAATGCTATTTAGCGCAGGAATGGGTATTGGTCTACTCTTCTGGAGTATTTCTGAACCTGTTTTTCATTTTAATACTCCCCCAATGACAGAAGGGGGTACGCCCGAAGCTGCCCGCCAGGCTATGAATTTCACTTTTCTACACTGGGGGTTTCACGCCTGGGCTATTTATGCCCTTGTAGGTCTCGCCCTGGCCTATTTCGCCTATTCCCGTGGACTTCCACTCACAATACGTTCGGTTTTTTATCCCTTTCTTGGAGACCGTATCTATGGAAAAATTGGAAACATTATAGACATTTTTGCAGTTTTGGCCACTCTTTTTGGCTTAGCCACCTCCCTTGGATTAGGAGTAAAACAAATAGCCGCCGGCCTGGAGCACGTATTCGCCATAGACAAAGGAATTACAACCCAGGTAATACTGATTGCCGGAATTACGCTAATCGCCACAATTTCTGTGGTATTAGGAGTAGATAAAGGGGTGAAAGTCTTAAGCGAATGGAACATGCGTATTGCCGTTCTCCTTTTACTGCTGGTGTTAGTGTTGGGACCTACAATTTTCATCTTTAAATCCTTCGTTCAAAATACAGGAAATTACTTCTACAGCTTTCTACAAACAGCCACCTGGACTGAAAGCTTTACCGGTAAGGATTGGCAAAACAGTTGGACTGTGTTCTATTGGGGCTGGTGGATAGCCTGGTCTCCCTTTGTAGGAATGTTTATCGCACGAATTTCTAAAGGACGAACTATACAGGAATTTATCCTCGGGGTGTTGATCGTACCTTCCCTGGTAACTTTTTTCTGGATTTCTGCCTTTGGAAGCTCGGCCATACAAGAGGCTTTACTGGGAAATAATGCGATTGTTGATGCGGTAAATGAAGATGTAGCGATCGCACTCTTCGTCTTCCTGGAGGAATATCCTATAGCCATAGTTTTAAACCTTGTGGCAGTGCTATTAATTGCAGGATTTTTTGTCACCTCTTCAGATTCAGGTTCCCTGGTGATCGATAGTTTAACTTCAGGAGGTAAAATTGATGCTCCGGTGGGGCAACGAATCTTTTGGGCACTTACCGAAGGCGCCGTAGCCGCTGTATTGCTTGTGGGAGGAGGATTACAGGCCCTCCAAACCGCATCTATAGTTACGGGACTACCCTTTGCCTTCATTCTGCTTTTCATGTGTTACTCACTTTATAAAGGACTTAATGAAGATTTGAAAAAGATAAAGCAAAAAGAATCCCAAAAAGAGCTTGAGAATTATGAAGAAATAGTTGCAAACATCGTTAAGAAACGTAAGGATAATACAGCTTCTAATAAATAAAAAATAAGCCATGACAGAAATTAAAAATATACTCGTCGCCTTAGACCTTTCTAATATGGATGACACCCTCATTGAATACACGTCTTTTATTTCAGATTTACTTGGGGTAGAAAAGGTCTATTTTGTACACAATATTAAAAAATACGAGATCTCAGAACTTTTCAAGGAAGAGTTAAAAGATCTGAATCTTGACAAAATAATCGGGGATGAATTGGACGAGAAAATTTCCTCCTCTTTCAAAAGCAACACAGCCTGGGAAGTTTTAATTTCTGAAGATCCTTATACAGAATCCCTTATTCATTACATTTCGCATAAATACTCAATAAATCTTGCCATTTTAGGTAACAAGGCTTCAGACAAAGGAAGTGGTGTGGTTAGCAGCAAACTATTACGTATGCTGAAATGTGACCTGCTTAGCATTCCCCCAACTGCTAAACCTGAAATTAATAACATCTGGGTTGGAACAGATTTTTCAAAACCCTCCCAGGAGGCTTTCCATAGAGGAGCAAGACTGAAAGATCTAACCTCAGCTAAAATAAATGTAGTACACGTATATAATGTCCCGGTACAATTCACTCCTTACCTGGTTAAAGAAGAGGTAGCCCCTAAAATTGAAAAACATGTTAGGGAAAAAGCCGCAAAATTCATGAAAAAGCTTAATTACGAAAAAGAAAGTAGTTTGAAGATCTTTGCCGGACGAGATGCCAGCGCAGGTGAAAAACTGCTTGTGGAGGCTAAAAGAGATAAGGCAGATATGCTTATTTTAAGTGACAAAGGCAGTAATGCAGTTTCGGCGTTAATGGTAGGTAGCGTAACAGACGAAGTTTTTAATAAGGAACTACCGGTTCCTTTATGGATAACCAAATAGCTAAGCTGAACCACCGATAATACTAAGTTTACAACCTATCTTCAATAATTCAGAAACCGGAATCGGCCAATGCTGATTCCGGTTTTTTTTAGTAATATTATTTTCAGGATTATTTCAATTCCAATTTTACAAAAACAGGCAGATGATCTGAAGGATATTTTAATTCCCGGGAATCGCTTAAAACGGCATATTTCAACACCTTTATATTGTCACTGGTAAAGATATAATCAATTCTTCTATTTACCGGTTTGTTGAATTCATAGGCATTAAAAGTGCCTTCGGGGCCAAAATCAAGGTCGGCTACCTTCTTAGAATCATTCATTTTTTCAGAAAGGAATTTAATTCCTGACGCATCGGGTTCCAGGTTGAGATCTCCCATAAGAATCACGGGCAGGCCTTCAGTATTTAATTCTGAAATCTTTTTGTAAATCAGTCTCGCACTATTTTCCCGGGCCTCTTTCCCGATATGATCGAAATGAGTGTTGAAAACCCAGAATTTTTTATCTGAAACCTTCTCCCGAAATTTTCCATATGTACATACTCGTTCCATTGCCGCATCCCAGCCCACGGAAACTTCCTCCGGAGTTTCAGAAAGCCAGAATGTTCCTTCATCCAGGATATCCACTTCCCACAGGTTATAAAAGATCGCACTGAATTCTCCTGCTTCCTTTCCGTCGTCACGGCCAACTCCTATATATTTGTAATTATCCATCTCGTTTTCGAAATGTTTAAGTTGACTAATTAATGCTTCCTGAACCCCGAGAATACCAGGTGCGTAAAACCTGATCTGCCTGGTTATATGATCTTTCCGTTGAGACCAGGAATTTTCTCCATCGGTCTCGTTGGCAAATTTGATATTATAAGACATCACTTCCAGTTCCTGCCCCTGAAGATTGAACTGAAAAAACAGAAGGGTAAATAGTAAAAAAGCGTATTTCATAGGATTTCAATTTTATGCAAAGTTCGCAATAATTCACAAGCCAGGATAATGATTCTTTTTTCGAGGGGAATGTAAATGAAATGATTTTTTTTACTTACTTTGTATCTCAAAGTACTTTTTAATGGAAAATGAAAAATATCTACGGGATCTAAGCGAGATCAAAAAAATGATGAGCAGCTCTTCCCGTTTTATTTCCTTTAGTGGACTCGCAGGAGTATTTGCGGGATGTTATGCCATATTAGGAGCATTGGTAGCAGGCTTCCTCCTTTCAGAACAAGCCAGTAATATGAGTAAGGCTTCGGAAGTCATGATTTTTGGTGACAATAATCTTGTAAACCAATTATTCTACATAGCCCTTGCAGTCCTCGTTTTGGCCATTGGAACCGCCATTGCACTGACCACATATAAAGCAAAGCGAAATAATCAAAAAATCTGGGATAGCACGAGTAAAAGATTATTGATCAATTTTTCTGCTCCCCTTATAGCCGGCGGAATTTTTTGCCTGGTTTTGCTACAAAATGGAATGATGCAGCTTTTGGTACCTTCCATGCTCATTTTCTATGGACTGGCTTTAATTCACGCCAGCAAATACACTTATAGCGACCTTAAATCTCTGGGATATACAAATTTGGTTTTAGGACTAATCTCAACCCAGTTCCCTGACTACGGATTGTATTTCTGGACAGCAGGCTTTGGCCTTTTCCACATTCTTTATGGCATTTGGATGTATAATAAGTATGAACGCAAACCCGAGTAGATGAAAAACATCATCGGTAATATCAATAAGGCTTTTGATAATAGGGTGAGATTGGGAATTATGAGTGTGCTAATGGTAAACGAGTATGCCGATTTCACTAACCTTAAAGAGGTTTTGGGCGTAACCGATGGGAACATCGCGAGCCATATGAAAGCCCTGGAAAAAAAAGGCTATGTAAAAGTAGAAAAATCATTCATTGATCGGAAACCCAACACGCGCTACAGCACGACAAAAGCGGGCCGGGAAGATTTTAAAAAACATATAGAAGCGATTGAAAAACTTTTAAATCAAAATCATAAAAAAACATAGCAAAAAATACCAACGCACTTTGAATTTCAAAGCACTTACACAACAACAAGCTTTAATTCTAAATATTTTGAAAAACAGGAGATTATTATTTATCGTACTAATTGTGGCAGTTCTTTTACTCATTCCTTTGATCGCTATGCAGTTCAGTAAAGAGGTGGTATGGACAGCTTCCGATTTTATTATTGCCGCAATCTTGCTTTTAGGAACCGGGTTGGCAATCGAATTTGTATTAAGAAAAGTAAAAACCACCAAAAACCGGATCATTTTATCAGGAATCATTCTGGCCGTGCTTTTCTTAATTTGGGCAGAATTGGCAGTTGGGGTTTTTGGAACAGCTTTCGCAGGTAGTTAATCCTGTTTGAACAGGAAATAAGATGATGCCGGAGATGAAAAAACCTGAAATGGAATATTTTGTAGATCAGGATTCGATCGTACGTGAAATCTGGGGAAAAGGAGATACCATTCTCTTTATCTTCGCCGGGGCCTCGGCAGAATTTGCGCTCAACAAAGCGGTAGACTGGCTATATTATACCGGGAGACTGCCAAATGATCCCCTGGGCAGGCTTTTTTCCACGGTTTCCTATGCCCGAAAAATAGTTTTTTCTGAAAAAAATGCTGCGCTTAAAGCCATTGATTCTATCGCTTCAATTCATTCTGCCGTAGAATCTAAACGCGGAAGAAGGATACCTGATTGGGCTTACAGGGATGTGCTTTTTATGCTCATCGATTATTCCATAAGATCTTATGAACTCCTTGAACATGAACTGGGCTTAGCTCAAAAACAAGAGGTCTTCAATGTATTTATAAGGGTTGGAAAAAGAATGCGGTTGCAGGGGCTCCCTGAAAATTTTGAAGATTTTCAAAAGATGCGGAAATCACATCTTGAACAAAACCTTGAAGCAGGAGAGTATACCAGGGATCTCTATCACCGGTACCGAAGACATCTCGGGCCAATGCGTTACCGCCTATTGCTCGAAACACAAATTTATATCACTCCAAAGAAAGTCAGAGAACTTTTATCGCTACGGAAATATTCTCTGCTCAGGTTTCTGATCCCTCCATACAAACTAAGCCGAAGAATTAAACTAGACCAACTATTACGATCTATGATTCTTCCCACAGCCTATCATGATGAGATAAACTCCCTGGATCAAGCCGGAAATTAAGCCTTTTCAGGAAGCAATTAAATAGCGCTGAGGCTCATTCATTAATCTTCTTGCCTGATGGCTTCCCCAATTACATAATCTTCGAGGTAAATGAACCTCCCGGTTAATTTACCTTCGCTGGTCATCTTAGCCCTTTTTAGCACCCCATTTACATCATCATTAAAAAACGCAGGAATTACGTTTTCCATGAACATCTCTCCAAAACCTTCACTGGCATCTTTTGGGAGTTCACACGGCAAATTATCTACCGCCATAACCAGGATAGAATCCTTTTCCCTGAAATCTACTTCCGTTTCATTCCGGGCATCATAACCATAAAAGGGTTCTGCTATGGTTGAGGGTCTGATAGTGCTGGCAATAGGTTCAATAATATCGCAGGAGATATCGGCGATGTATTTTATTTTAAAATCCGGCGATTTGGCATCTTCAGCAGTAAAGAAAACCGGCGCCCCATCACCATAAAAATGGCCGGCGATAAACATATCACTAATTCTGGCAAATCGCATAAAATCAGATTCATATTCTTCAGGATGCTTGTAGAAGTCTTTGTTATTTTTCACACAGCCATCCTTGCGTTTATTGTAATCCAATACGTCAATTAAACAAAAAACCGCTTCCTTGAAATCCTTATTCAAATACTCGTCTACTCCTACCTGTTTTATTCCTAAATGATCCAGGATCTCTTTAGCCCCATGAGCCACTTTTCCGCTTCCAGTAAGCACGATCTTTATCGACGGAATTTTTATCTTATCCAATTCTGTACACATCGCATCCAGGTCAGGCAGGTTCTCTGCTTTTGGAAGCTCAAAAAGCCCTTCTTTCAGTCCTATTCCACGGAATCCGTTATAGGCTCCTACCAGTCCGGCATATCTACCAAAACCAATAAGCCGGGCTCCGTTCTCCTTCACGATCACCTCATGATCATAGAGTTCGATATTTTTCTTCAGGATTTCCCTTAACAGGTCCCGGTTATAGGGCTGTTTCTTGATAGTATGAGAAAAGAAAAAATATTTTTTATCCGGAATAAGCGCCGGCAAAGGTACCTCTTTCACTCCCAGCATCACCTCGCAGTCTGACACATCGTCCGTCACCTCAAACCCGGCTCTTCGGTAGGCTTCATCAGAAAAAATACGAATATCAGAACTCTCAACCTTAAACCTGGCCTCAGGGAATTTTTGGCATATTTCCTGAAGTTTTTCGGGAGAAAATACCACTCTGCGATCGGGCGGAGTCTTGCGTTCTTTTATAAGGGCGAATTTTATCATTTCTGGTATGTATTTTGCGTAGTAATGAGTGAGTTCCAAAGATATAATTTTATTAGTATCTTTGCAGGCTCAGATCAGTTAAGAATACCTAATCATATGTTCTTTTATTTATGGGGTCGACTTGGTTTTGACAGCGAGTCTAATTGAGTTGTAAGCACGTCGAGCGCTGGGATATAGCTCGTAAATCTCATATTTCACACTTTTTTAAACGGCGAGAATAACTACGCCTTGGCTGCGTAACCGAATC
>NZ_DATCSO010000114.1:0-17484 GCF_036568425.1 Salegentibacter sp.
AAACGAAGTTACTGTAGAAGAGAAGTTAAGAGCATTGTACGATCTTCAGCTGGTGGACTCAAGAATTGATGAAATCAGGAACGTACGTGGCGAGCTTCCCTTAGAAGTTGAAGATTTGGAAGATGAAGTAGCTGGATTAAACACTCGTTTAGAAAAACTGGATGCCGATATTGAGGTTATTGAAAATGATATAAAAAGCAAGAAAAACCAGATAGACGAGTCAAAAGCCACCATTAAAAAATATTCTGAACAGCAAAAGAATGTGCGTAACAACCGCGAGTTCAATGCACTTTCAAAAGAGGTTGAATTCCAGGAACTGGAAATAGAACTGGCAGAAAAACATATCGCAGAATACAAAGTTCAAATTGAGCAGAAGAAAGAAGTAATCGGGCAAACAAAAGAGCGTTTAGACGAGCGGGTAAAACATCTTGAGCACAAGAAAAGTGAATTAGATGAAATTCTTGCAGAAACTGAAAAAGAGGAGAAAGCCCTAATCAAAAAATCTGAAGAATTCGAGAAAAATATTGAAGAGCGATTGGTAAAAGCCTATAAAAGAATTAGAACTAAGGTAAAGAATGGATTGGCCATCGTTCCCGTAGAGCGTGGTGCATCAGGAGGTTCTTACTTCACTATTCCGCCACAGGTGATTATGGAGATCGCTGGTCGCAAAAAGATCATAACAGATGAGCATAGTGGTCGTATTCTGGTAGATGAAGATCTTGCCAAAGAAGAACAGGAAAAAATGAATAATCTTTTTACCAAAGTAAGTTAGAAATTCATTCAAAATTATTCTGAAAAGCCCCAAATCTACAGGTTTGGGGCTTTTTTATTAGCGGTCGTTTAAGCATTGATTAACAAGTATTTCACACTTATACATTAGATTAATTCTAACTTTAGATGTTTAAAAAATTACTTAATGAAAAAAATTCTATTAATATCCAGTTTGTTTTTCCTGCTGGTTTCCTGTAAAAATCAGGAGAAAAAAAATGAAATTGAAGACATCCGGCTAACAGAACAAGAAAGCAATTCTAATGAAACCCCGGAAACAGATAGGGCAATTCCCGGCCGTGAAACATCAGGAGAAAAAATTGTAGATAAAAAAGACAGCTTTGAAAAGCCGAATAAACCGGCCAACGGCAACTCAGAGAACACATCAACGGCTCAAGTTAGCAATACCCGATATGTAAAGGTTAACAAAAATGAAGCAGATTGCAGCTGTTTTTGTATAGACGTTGTCACTTCAGGGCAGTCTGAACTCTGTATTAAACAGGATGAGATCTATATTAATGCCAGATTTTCTCAAAGCGGAAACACAATTATGGTTTATTTTTCAGGTCCTTCTGCAAAAAACACCAACGAGGAGCTTCCCTGGGAAGATTTTGACACCAATACACCTATCGCGGAAATTATGCCTACCGAGAACGGAATGGAACTGGACTGGAAAGGATTTTCGGTTGACGGAGAATTGGCGATAGATTATGCCATTTACGGAAAAAAAACTTTAGAAGGTTCATACAAAAAACAATAGATAATGAAACGATATATTTTTAGCTTTTTAACCATAGTTATCTTTTCCTGTGGAAACAATGCGCAGGAAAAAACAGTGACCAAACCAGAAATAGCCAATGCAGACCCCGTAGAAGTAAGAGCAGAAAACGGATTGGAAAAGGCCTACTTCGCAAGTGGATGTTTTTGGTGTGTTGAAGCCATCTACGAGAGTATAGAAGGGGTAAAAGAAGCTGTTTCGGGCTATTCAGGCGGGCATACTAAAAATCCTACCTACGAGTCCAGCAACACCGGAAGAACTGGACACGCAGAAGCCGTAGAAGTGATTTACGATCCGGAAGTGGTAAGCTTCAGAACCCTTGTGGAAGTGTATTTTGGCTCCCAGAATCCCACCCAGGTCAATGGGCAGGGACCGGATCATGGCTCCCAATACCGCTCGATTATCTTTTTCCAGAATGAAAAACAAAAACAGGTTATCGAGGAAGTGAAAGAAAAAGTTGCCGAAAACTACAATAAACCTATAGCCGCTGAAATTCTTCCATTTCAGAAATTTTGGGTAGCAGAAGATTACCACCAAAATTACGAAAAGAATAATCCCAATAATCCTTATATCCAAAAAGTATCTATCCCCAGGCTAAATAGATTTAAAGAAAAATTTCCAGAAATTCTCAAAGAAAAGAGTCACTGAACTTTTTAAAATAAATTATAAAAATGGCAGCTGGTTAGCTGCCATTTTTATTGAATTAGATTTATTTCTGCCTCCAAAAAATGTAATTTTAGCCTCAAATTTAAGTATAAATGAATATTACCATTGAAAACGTACTCCTGATTGGGTCTTTGTTGCTCTTCATTAGTATTCTGGCAGGAAAAACTTCTTATAAGTTTGGAGTGCCAACTTTGGTGCTTTTCCTGGCAGTAGGGATGCTGGCAGGTTCAGAGGGAATTGGAAATATTCATTTTAATGATCCCGGACTGGCACAATTTATTGGAATTGTTTCCCTGAATTTCATCCTGTTCTCGGGGGGTCTCGATACCAGCTGGAAAAGTATACAGCCCGTCCTCTGGCAAGGAATTTCTCTATCTACACTCGGAGTACTTTTCACTGCTCTGGGCCTTGGAACTTTTGTATGGTCTATCACCGATTTTACTATTTATGAAGCACTGCTGCTGGGAGCAATTGTTTCCTCTACAGATGCTGCTGCCGTTTTCTCTATTTTAAGATCTAAAAATCTGGCTTTAAAATCTAAACTCCGGCCAACTCTCGAGCTCGAAAGTGGTAGTAATGATCCCATGGCCTATTTCCTTACTATTGCCTTTTTAAGTTTAGTATTAAGTCCCGATAAGAGTTTATGGAGTATCATTCCTTTTTTTCTTCAGCAAATTCTTATAGGTACTGCTATGGGCTTTCTCATGGGAAAACTCAGCAAAATTATAATTAATAAAATCAGACTTGATTTTGAAGGCCTTTATCCTGTTCTCGCCATTGCTTTGATGTTTATCGTATTCTCAGCAACAGATTTCCTGGGAGGCAACGGCTTCCTTGCCGTTTACCTGAGTGCGGTTTACCTTGGAAACCACAGCATTATTCATAAAAAAACCATTATGAGAATGTTTGACGGTTTAGCCTGGCTAATGCAAATTGTGCTATTCCTCACTTTAGGACTTTTGGTATATCCATCTCAGGTATTACCAATAGTTGGAGTAGGCATCCTTATTTCGGGCTTTTTAATCTTCATCGCGCGTCCGCTCGGCGTTATGCTTAGTCTTTCTTTTTTTAAGATGAAGATGCGCAGGCGATTATATATTTCCTGGGTAGGACTTAGAGGTGCTGTCCCTATTGTTTTTGCCACTTATCCTCTTATCGCCGAAATAGAAAAGGCCAGTATGATCTTTAATATTGTATTTTTTGTATCTCTTACCTCTGTTTTATTACAGGGAACCACCTTGTCCCTTATTGCAAAATGGCTGCACGTTGCATTGCCCATGAGGGTGAAACCAAAGTCTCCGGTAGATGCATTTATGGCCGATGGCGCAAAATCATTACTAAATGAGATTAACATCCCGGAGAACAACCATTCTATAGGAAAAAGAATAGTTGATTTAAAATTCCCCCGGAAGGCTATAATCGCCATGATCTCCAGAGGAGATAAGTTTATTACCCCTAATGGCAATACCATCATTGAAGCTAATGATATATTGATCGTGTTGACCGAAGATAAGGAAACACTTCATGGAGTTTATGAAAGCCTGAAATTACCTCCGGAATTAAAGGAAGAGGAAGAAGCTTAGCTATTTTCATTATTCTTAATGATTTCCAACATCTTATCTTCCACCTGCTGAGAATTCCATTTTTCCTCTATACCTGGTATTTTCATTACCTCATCCATAACAGCACGTTGCCGATCCCCAATCTCCAAAGCTTCAGTATAAGGTTTATCAGAAAAAGTAACCCGGGAATACATGGGAAGCCAAAGCTCCGGATACTTCTCACCGAAACGTTTTTCAATCTTTTTCCGCAGGATAAATTCGGGGTCTGCCGTTTTACTGCTCATCTCGAGAAAATTCTGATAGCTGAGTTCTGCGATGGCGTCGGCATTGGGTTTTCGTTCCTGTTGGTATTCCAGAAAGATTTGTTCCCAATCCTCTCCGTATTGTTTTATTTTTTCAAAAAGCACCGAAATATCTTCAAAACCGGCATTCATTCCCTGCCCGTAAAAGGGTACTATCGCGTGTGCCGAATCTCCGACCAGGGCAACCTTATCCCCATAGGTCCAGGGAAAACACTTAATGGTCACCATGGAGCTGGTGGGGTTTTTAAAGAAGTCTCTTTTAAGATTTGAAATTTCTTCTTTAATATCGGGAAAATGTGTTTCAAAGAAAGCGTCTACCTTAGCCTCAGTAGTTAGAGTTTCAAAAGAGACCTCTCCTTCAAATGGTAAAAACAGGGTACAGGTAAAGCTGCCATCGAGGTTAGGCATAGCGATAAGCATAAATTCCCCACGGGGCCATATATGGAATGAAGCATTGTCAAGTTTATGGCTCCCATCCGGATTTGGAGGAATTGTGAGCTCTTTATAACCAACATCTACAAAATGTTGAGAATAATTGAAGCGATTGCTACGTTGCATTTTATGTCTTACCCGGGAGAAAGCACCATCGGCACCAAAAATAAGGTCATATTGATATTCTTTCCAATTACTCTTTTCAGACTCCCCGGTATAAAGTCGCGCCTTGACCAGGTCAATATCCCATACTTTTTCTTCAAATCTGAACTTTACACCTTCCGCTTCAGCCAGGTCTATCATTTTTCGATTAAGAACTCCCCGGGAGATCGAATAAATAGCTTCGCCTTTTTTTCCGTAGGGCTGGAAATAAAGCGGTTGGGAGAAGACGTGCAAAGCTCTCTTGTCTAAGGGAAGGGCGATCTTTTTAATCTCGGTCTCTATCCCAATTTTCCGTAATGCTTTCCAGCCACGATTAGACATAGCCAGATTAATGGATCTCCCAGAAAACTCAACTTTTCTAATATCGGGACGCCGATCAAACACTACTACGTTATGACCTTCCTTTTGAAGGTAAAGTGCCAATAAAGAACCAACAAGGCCTGAGCCTACTACGGCTATATTTTTGGAAGACTTCATAAATACTGATGAAAAGTGATCTAAAATCACCGGATTCGTCTACGAAAATACTTAATTCCCTAAACCTGAAGCCGGTTTTAATCCAAATACCCTCAAATGTGCTAATATTTTTATAAAAAAACCTAAAGCAGGGTTAAGAGCCACAAAGGTGCAAAGTGAAATCTCTAAATTTAATTTAATAACCAAACTAAAGACAGTTATGGATGAACAAAAACTGGAGCAGATGCGATCTGTTCTTAACAAACTCGAAGATATCAAAAATACTCAGGAGAGTATCATTGATAAGATTAACCATGTTATAACCGATCTTTTTCAACATCCCGACAAAGATTTGGAGAAAGTTATGGAAGAGGCTCACCAAAAAGCCTCAGATAATGTAGATGCGATTCGGGAAGCCATGGAAGATTATGAAATGAAAATAAACAAGATAGAATCACAAGGATAATTTTTCACTAATATTTTAACAAGCATATTAAACACTTGTTAAATCAAACCAATCAATAGGTTTGATATCGTAATTTAGTTTGAATAAACCTTAACCTGGAATAAAATGAGAGATCTTATTTGGCTTATCGTCGTAATATTAATTATTGCGTGGCTTATAGGGTATATTGGATTTGGAGAAGCCGTAGGTAATCTAATCCACATTCTGCTTATCCTGGCAGTAATTGGAATTCTATACCGACTTGCAACCGGAAGAAGACCATAAAAACCTTACAATCAAATAGATTCGAAAAAATAAATTTAAAATTATTATCTTTAAATACAATCAATTAACCAACGCAACTAAGTTGCCTAAAAACCACTATTATGAGAGATTTAATTTGGCTAATCGTAGTTCTATTAGTTATTGGATGGCTGATAGGGTATTTTGCCTTTCCTGATTTAGGAAGCATTATTCACATCCTTATCGTTATTGCCGTTATCCTGATTTTATATAAGCTGCTAACAGGCCGCCGACTATAACTCTAAGAATAAAGCAAAATTATAAATACCCTTTGGAAAATTTCCAGAGGGTATTTTATTTTCTGTTATATTTATATTCAAACACCAACCTTATGAAAAAAGCTATACTGTTATTATCTATTCTTTTTATTATTGGCTGTAAAAACGAGAATAAAGAAGCTACCTCTTCGGAAGAAAAACAGGTAGAAACCTTAGCTCAGAAAATTGCGTGGGCCCATGGTTTTGATAATTTTGAAGATGTCGAAGAAATAAAATTCACCTTCAATGTTCGCGTAGGAGACTCAGTTAGGACAAGCCGAAGCTGGCACTGGAAAACCAATAGTGACGAAATAAGACTAACTGAAGGTGATATTAGCCGCACCTACATTAAGGACAGTAGCATAGCCGATGACGAAAAAGAACTCGATCAAAAATTCATCAATGATTCCTATTGGCTTTTATTCCCCTTTCAACTGGTATGGAGCGATGCTGAAATCTCAGAAGAAAAGAAAGCTGAAGCTCCAATAAGCAAAAAGGAAATGAGAAATATCACGGTTTCTTATCCTTCAGAAGGTGGATACACCCCTGGAGACAGCTATGAAATCTTTTTCGAAGACGACCTCCTTCTAAAAGAATGGATCTACAAATCGGCCGATGGCACCAGAGAATCTCCTACTACCTGGGAAAATTATGAGGATTTCAAGGGATTGAAGATTGCAAAATCACATAAATCGCCCGATGGGAGCTTTGAGTTGTTCTTTAGTGGAATTGAGGTAAATTAATAACGTAGGCCTCTAACCAATTCCCTGGCATTTTCTGCAGGTTCCCAGTTGCTTTCCGGTTCAAAATAGTCCCAAAGCATTGCTGAAATGTTTCGTTGCAGTTCCCAGGCTTCATTTTCGTATTCCCAGGAAGTGTCTTCGTTATTTTTTGTAGCGATGTAAAACACATAATCGCCAGAAGGCGCATTGACGAGCACAGCTTCAGAGCGGGATTTATTGACCATTCCTTGCTTGGCTGCCGTCTGGACATACGGCGGAATTTGCGATAGCGCATAATCGGTATAAAATGAATTGCTTAACATCCGGTACATTTCATCGCTGGCCGCATGGCTAACCAACTCTCTGTTTCTAATCTTAACGAGCAAGGTTGCCATTTCCCGGGCTGTGGTTTGTCCCCAACCGTATTTTTCCCAAATCTTTTCCCGCCCTTTGGTTCTTGAATTTACCCGGGTATGCTTCATTCCTATTTCTTCCATTAAAGGATTAATGGTTTCTCCCCCTCCGGCAAGCTCCTGGCTCCAAATGGAAGTCACATTATCGCTATAGGTAATCATCAATGCGGCAAGGGTGCGCAGATCGGTTATCGTTGAATCCTTGTAAAATTGCATTAAGCCTGAGCCACCATATTGCCGGGAATCCCGGTATAAAAGAGTGTCATTTAGAGTTAACTCCCCTTTTTCGATCTTATCAAATAATCCTATAAGAATTGGAATTTTCACAATGCTGGCCGTTGGAAATATAGTATCGGAATTTACCCCAGCCTCTTTTCCCGTTTTCAGGTTATAAACATAAACCCCGGCGATGCCCTTGAAGTCTTTTGTGTATTCTTCAAGCTTTTCTTGGAGTTGGTGATCTACAATGGAATCCTGAGCAGATAAAACTCCGCAAAGCAGCAGGACAAAAAGAGTAACTCGTTTCATTTCTTTTATTTTATAAGCTGGAGTTTGATTTTTTCGTTTGGATTCCTTGTTTAAGCACCTGCCCAAACCTATACATATCTTCGTATGAACAATAGAATGGTGCCGGAGCGAGCCTTATTACATTTGGTTCCCGCCAATCGGTAATCACCCCATTTTCCATCAGGTAAGTAAATAGCTCCCTTCCTTCCCCGTGGAGAAAAACCGAAAGCTGCGTGCCGCGCTCTTCCTGATTAAAAGGCGTGATAATTTCAAAAGTACTTTCTACCTCCTTATCAATCTCTTGAAGAATAAATTCCAGATAAGCCACAATCTTATTTCGCTTTTCTATAAGTGCGGGCATACCAACCTCATCAAACATTTCAAGCGAAGCTAAATAAGGGGCTAGCGCTAAAACCGGGGCATTGCTAATTTGCCATGCGTTTGCACCGCTTTCTGGTTGAAACTCAGGCTCCATTAAAAAGCGGCGTTCCTTATTATGCCCCCACCAACCTTCAAAGCGCGGAATATCCTTTTTTCCGTGGTACTTTTCATTAACAAAATAGCCCGAAACATTCCCCGGGCCACTATTCATATATTTATAGCTACACCATGCGGCAAAATCCACCTCCCAGTCGCTTAGCTTCAATTTTATATTTCCGGCGGCGTGTGCCAGGTCCCATCCAACAATTGCCCCTATCTGGTGACCCGCTTTTGTAATATTCTCCATATCCAACACCTGGCCGGTATAATAATTTACGCCACCAATCAAGACCAGAGCACACTCCTCGCCTACTTCAGCGATCTTGTTCAGGATATCTTCTGTTCGAAAATTATGTTCTCCTTCCCGTCTTTTTAACTCAACTATAGCATCATCAGGATCATAGCCGTGAAAACGTACCTGGCTGGAAATCATATACTGGTCGCTGGGAAAGGCTTTTTCTTCACAAATAATTTTATACCTTTTTCCTAAAGGTCTATAAAAAGAGACCATAAGCAGGTGAAGGTTTACTGTTAAGGTATTCATTACAGAAACTTCGGCAGGTTTTGCCCCTACAACTTTCGCCAGTTTTTCTGAAAAGCGTTCATGATACTCCCACCAGGGTTTTTCAGCATTAAAATGTCCTTCCACGGCAAGATTCGCCCAATCGGTCATAATTTCCTCCACATACTTCGCAGCAGAGCGTGGCTGGAGCCCAAGAGAATTGCCGGTAAAATAAACTACCTCTTTTCCTTTATGCTTCGGGAAAATAAACTGATCCCTGTATTTAGCTAACTCATCCTGTTTATCAAGTTCCCTGGCGACCTCCAGGGTATTTTTAAATCGCATATTGGTGGTTTGATTAATTTTAGTAAAAATACAATTTAAGCTGAAGTTTCATAATATTAGCCTTTTGCCACTGACTTATTTTCGTTAGAATCCGGTTATCTTTGTAAGCATAAACCTTTAGTTCAAAATTATGCATTTTCTTCCTGAAGCTATAGATGATTACATAGTAGAACATTCAGCAAAAGAGCCGGAATTACTGGCAAAACTCAACAGAGAAACCAATCAGAAGGTTTTACAGCCAAGAATGCTTAGCGGGCATTATCAGGGCCGGGTTTTAAGCCTGTTATCAAAAATGAAAAGCCCAAAATCTATTCTGGAAATTGGAACCTACACAGGATATTCGGCTCTTTGCCTGGCCGAAGGCTTGGTAGAAGATGGTTTGTTACATACAATAGACATTAATGAAGAGTTGGTCGATTTTCAGAAAAAATATTTTGAAGCATCAGTTTATAAGGAACAGATAAAACAATATTTGGGAGATGCACTGGAAATAATTCCAACAATTGGAGAGAAATTTGATCTGGTATTTATCGATGCTGACAAACCGAACTACCCTGCCTATTATGAAATGATTATTGGAAAAATGAATAAGGGAGGAGTTATACTTTCAGACAATGTTCTATGGAGCGGAAAGGTAATTGAAACTTTAAATGAAGAAGACGAATCTACAAAGATGTTACTGAAGTATAACGAGCTTTTAGCAAATGATGAGCGCCTGGAAACGGTAATTTTACCAATAAGGGATGGGTTAACTTTAAGCCGGGTTAAATAAATCTTCTGCCCGATCTATTATAAAGCCAGAAAAAGATAAATGCAAAAGCAAGGCCCACCAATGCGCCAACCAGCAAATCGCTGGGATAATGAACACCAACATACACACGGCTCATTATAAACAGAAGCGGCCAAACATAAACTAAATAGATCCAGCGGAATTTATCTTTTAAAGTTAGTACAATAAAAGTCGAGACAACCATTGAAGAAGAGGCGTGACCGGAGAAAAAACTATAGTTGGTGGGTTCCTGCAGAATTCTTATTAAATCCATAAGCTCAGGATTGTTATTAGGCCTTAACCGAACAAGAAGAACCTTCACTGCATTAGTGAACCCCCAGGTAGTTAGAAAAGCACTTAATAAAAACAAAGAAGAAAAACTAGCTTTTTTCCAGTGAAAAGCGATAAAATACAAAAGGAATAGGAGAATATAAAAGGGGATCCAGTGTTCTATTTGAGTTACAAAAATCCAAAAGTTATCGTAGGATTCTATTCCCAATCCATTAAGGTAAACAAATAATTCCCGATCCCATTGCTTAAGCTGTTGCCACATCTCAACAGGGTTTAGAATCTACGTTTCACCGAACCCGTAATTTCCTCTATATCTTCTTTAACCTTATCGATCTCTCCTTTAATATCTTTTGAAACATCAGTATCTATACCTTGTTTTTCGGCACTTTTCTGAATTTCACTTTTAATATCATTGGAAGCATTTCTTAAAGTACGCATACCTTTACCAAGGCCACGGGCGATCTCCGGGATCTTATCGGCCCCAAAAACCATCACGAGAATAAACATAATAAAGGCGATCTCGGCGCCACTAATAAATAATGGATATATAACCATAGCGCACAAATATAATCACAAATTTAGCCATAAAAAAAGCCGACTCGTTAAAGTCGGCTTTTTATTTTTATTTCAATAAGCTCTGCTTAGTTATCAAGGCTTTCTTTAAATTCTTCAAACTTATCTGGTGACTTTTCCTGAGGCCAGCTGTTATTAGTTACATCAACATCAGCAGTTTCCAGATCAGGATCCACCACTACAGAAGTAATTTCTTTTTCTGATGCAATTGCTTTAGTAACTTCAGCATCGTTTTTCCTCCAAAGTTGTACAGGGTAGGTCACTTTCTCTGAGGTCCCATCGGCATAGGTATACTCAACGATAAGTGGCATTGGAATCCCACCTGGCTTTTCAAAAGTGATCTCATAGAAATACTTTGGATTTTTCATTCCTGCCCGATCTTCTTCCGAAAAATTATCCATTACATATTCATTGAGGGTAGATGCATTCTCCAAGGGGTCTTTCCCTTTCATTGTTTCTTCAAAATCTTCGCTTCCTTTCTCTACCACATAGATTCCGTCTATATCTTCCGGTTTTGCACCATAGCGTTCAAGGAATTCAGCGCCTTCTTTTGTAGTCTTATCGGTAATATAGTATTTCTTGATAGATTTCACACCTATATCCACATTATCGGTAGTATAAAACCAAGCTCTCCAGAACCAATCCAGGTCTACCCCTGAAGCATCTTCCATCGTTCTGAAAAAATCTTCTGGAGTTGGATGTTTGAACATCCAACGATGGGCATAAGTCTTATATGCATGATCAAAAAGATCTTTCCCCATTACAGTTTCTCTTAGAATATTAAGAGCCGTTGCGGGTTTTCCGTAAGCATTGTTTCCTAACTGAATTACCTGCTCGGGATTAGACATTATAGGAGCTATAAATTGCTGGTCGCCTTTCATATAAGGAACTATTTTTGACGGAATTCCTCGTCTGGACGGATATTTATCCAGGGGAGCAATAGCTTCCGGATATTTTCTACCAAATTCCTGCTCTGCGAGGAATTGAGAAAAAGTATTTAAACCTTCATCCATCCAGCCCCATTGGCGTTCGTCGCTATTTACGATCATAGGAAAGAAGTTATGCCCAACTTCGTGAATTATTACACTTATCATCCCGTATTTAACCCTATCGCTATATTCACCGTTCTCATCAGGACGGCCATAATTCCAGCAAATCATTGGATATTCCATTCCTTGATTCTTGGCGTGTACCGACACTGCTTTATGATAAGGATACTGGAAAGTTTGATCAGAATAGCTTTCCAGAGTGGTAGCTACAGCGCGGGTAGAGTATTTTTCCCAAAGTGGATTCCCTTCTTTAGGATAAAGCGAAATCGCCATCACTTCTTTCCCCTGAACATCGGTGTTCATCATATCTACAACAAATTTTCGGGAAGTAGAAAATGCGAAATCTCTTACCATACTGGCTTTGTACTTCCAGGTCTTGGTTTTATTTGAAAAACCTTTCTCGGCTTCTTCCGCTTCTTCCTGGGATACAATAATTACAGGTTTATCGAAAGACTTTTTAGCATTTTCGTAGCGCTTCAGCATATCTTTAGTATAAACCTGCTTACGATTCTGAAGTTCTCCGGTTGCCTCCATAATGTGATCGGCTGGGACGGTAATGTTCACCTCGTAATCTCCAAAAGGAAGTGCAAATTCACCATTACCCCAAAACTGCATATTCTGCCAACCTTCAACATCATTATAAACAGCCATTCTAGGGAAAAATTGAGCAATAACATACACATTATTCCCATCTTCTGGAAAATGCTCGTAACCCGAACGGGCTCTATCGGTTACGTGATTATTGATTTTATACCACCACTCTATAGAAAAGGCATAGCTTTCTCCAGCAGCCAAAGGCTCCGGCAGGTCAATTCTCATCATTGTCTGATTAATAGTATAGTTTAGTGGTTTCCCATTCTTGTGAATCTTTTCTATATTGAAACCACCATCAAAAGATTCTTTTAAGAACTGATCGGTAAATCTCTCAGGGGTAGTAACCGGGTTCATTCTACTTGGATTCTTTTCCTGAGCGGGCGAATTTTTGGCCCTGATATTCTGGTCTAACTGAACCCAAAGGTATTCAAGTTTATTAGGTGAATTGTTATGGTAAGTAATGGTTTCTTTTCCCGTTAATTTCGTGTTCTTATCGTCGAGCACGATGTCCATTTTATAATCTGCCTGATTCTGGTAATAAGCTTCTCCGGGGGCACCGGCTCCTGTGCGGTATTGATTAGGAGTTGAAAACTCATCATAGAGCTGCCTAAACTTGTTTTGGTTTGTGTGCCCTTCCTGGCGTTCTTCTGTTTGCTGTTGCTCTTCCTGAGCAAAGAGACCAACAAAAAAGAGCATTAAAAATGCGGAAAGAAAGAATTTAATTTTTTTCATGAAAACTGAATTATTATTTAATTTTTCTAAAAATAAGACTATAGGTTGTGTAAATGGTTTAATTTTTAAACCTCAAAATTTTTTTATCCTGATCCCTTTGAAGCAACAGGCTTTTTGTAACTCCGTTTACTTTTACATGAATAACATTTTTCTGATCATCAAAAAGATCTGTCAGTATTGAATTTGCAATGCTAATCTCTGTAAAAGGCAAAACCTCTCCAACTTCTATATAAAGAATTACCTGGTCGTTATCATATTCTTTTCCCAGGTATTTTAATTGATGCATCTTCCCGTTTGATTCAAGCTGAAGTTTCTGCCCGAGATATCGTTCTATCATTTTTCTTACTGGGCCTTCTTCATTATCTTTCACAAGCCGAATGTCGTCATTAAAGCGCTTCCTTAAAACTTCCTCAAAATCATCCACAAAGACCCGGGTTACAATTTGAAGCGATTGACTTTCGGCTTTATAATTAATTTCAGTAACACTAAGGTAATACTCATGTGCGGTAACCTTGGAAGAGGTCAAAATAAAGAAAAGACCAAAGAGAATAAAAATTTTTTTCATTAAAGGGTTTTAGCTTTCAACATCAAGTTTTAATCCAAACTTATATATTCCCGGTAATCCGGAATCGTTTTATTGTAAAATTCAATAAGTTCCAAAATATCCTTTTCATTTACCAATCTCAAAAACCGGGGGTTCTCAGCGCAATAATACAGAAAATCCATGATCCTGGTTTTTTCCAGTTTAAGTTGTTCTCTATAAAAGTCTTCTGAAAGCAAATTCCTGGCTTTTAGGATCCGGTTATGCTCTCTTTGATTTTCCAGGGCTTGTTTGAGTTTTCTTCTTTCACCACTAATTGCCCCATATAGCAAGCCTACAGGGTCCATTGGGCTACTAATTCCACTAATTTTTCGTTCTACAATATTTGGCTGTTTATCTGAATAAGGAATACCTAAATCTGCATGGTTGATGGTTTCAATATTTCCAATATCCTGTCGCAAATTACCTGAAAGCTGGTGAAGCTGTACCTCCTCCAGCTCGGTAAGTTCATTTTCCAGCTCAATTTTCAAAATTTCGTGCAACATTCCTGGTGTGACCGCAATAGTTATTTTTTTGAACTGAACAGAAGAAAAAAGAATGGAATCACCGGGCTTAGCCTGAATGATAAATTCTCCTGAAGATTCACTAAGCACACCATTTTCTGACGTTATATTTACAATATGAACCTGCGAAATTAAACTGTCGTTGATAATTTTTCCTCGTAGTAAACCCCTTTCCTGAGCCTGAAGAGTGAAATTTAGCAGCAGGCTTGTTAGCACAATAATTTTTAACCTCATCAAGATCTCTGTGAGGTTTTATTGCTGAATAAAATAACTGGGGAGTATTTATTAATTTTCAACCTGATTTTTGTAATCTTTACTTTTAGCGATAAGAAATTCTATTAGCTGGAGTTCATTTCCCTCCTGCATCATTTCGGCATTAAGTCCACTGTCTGAAGCGTAGAAAATAAAGTCATTGATATTTTCTTCCCGGATATCCAGGTTTTCCTTAAAAAATTCATCATCATATAATTGACAGATATATTCATCTTTTTCCCGCTGCTTAATTTTAACATCTCCATCCTGGTCTCCAACAAGAGCTTTAAAAATATTCACAAAATTAAGTCCGTGAATAAGACGGGTTTTACTTGCGGCCAGGGCTACATTTTTACCTGGTCCTGTTAGTGCATCCGGTTCAGTAACCACATTCATCCTTTCAATATCGGCTGCGCTGTACCGGGGTAAATCAGGATCTACAACCTGTATGCGAGCTACATCCACGTTAACATTCCCCGAGAGATCATGAGGCAAGACGACTACTTCAGGAAGTTCTGTCACAGCCTCACTAATAAAAACATTGAGTTCGCCTGAAGCTATAACCCCCTGATCTACTACAACTGTAAATTTCTGAAACTGCAAAGCTGAAAAGCTTATACTATCATTTATGGCCACAGATATTCTAAATTCACCGTCGGTGTTAGTGATGGTCCCTCTTTGAGAAGTCTCATTATAAACAGTCATCCCCTCCGGATTATCCCCTGCAGGAACAATAATTTTACCATCTACCTCCACTCTATGCACCTCCTGCGAGTGAAGTGGAAAAGCAACAATCAGGAAAACCAAAGTAATTACAAAGCGTATCATGACACAATTTCTATAACTTAAAGGAACAATTTATCTTCTTATAAGAAAGATAAGTAGCAGGTAAATTTTTGTTAAACCTGTCTTTTCCTCTAAATTTACAAAAAAACAAAGATGAAAAAAGCGCTTCTAGCCAGCACCTCTACCCTACACGCACAAGAATACCTTGAATACCTAATCCCGGAAATAGAAAAATTCTTTGAGGGAGCATCAGAGGTTTTATTTATTCCATATGCCCGTCCGGGCGGAATTTCTCTTGAGGATTATTCCGACATGGCAGCCAAAGCATTTTCCAGAGCCGGATTAAAATTGAAAGGGATACAGGAATATCAAAATCCTACCCAAGCAGTAAAAAAAGCTGAAGGAATCTTTACCGGTGGGGGTAATACCTTTCTACTGGTTACCCAGTTATACAGAAAAAAGCTCATGAAGATTTTACAGGAAGTTATCCTTTCAGGCACACCTTATATGGGCACAAGTGCAGGCACCAATATAGCCGGGCTCACCATGCAAACCACTAATGACATGCCTATAATATATCCGCCGTCGTTTAAAACACTCGGAATTGTTCCTTTCAATATAAATCCCCATTATCTAGATCCCGATAAGAATTCTACTCATAAAGGAGAAACTCGGGAAACCAGGATAAAAGAATTTCATACCCTCAATACCCAGCCTGTAATTGGATTACGCGAAGGAAGCTGGCTGGAAATTTCGGGTGATAAAATTACGTTAAAAGGAAAACCAGAGGCCCGAATTTTCAAGCCAGAACAAGTACCTTTCGAGGTAGAAACAGGAACTTTCTTAAAGGATCTACATTAATGGATTACCAGAAAATATTAAATATTATTGAGAGCGAGATGAATTACCGTGATGTAGAAGGAAAAGTTGCCTCCTACATTCCCGAACTCGCAAAGGTAGACCCGAGAAAATTCGGGATGCACGTTTATTGCGGAGATAAACAACACTTTCATTTTGGCGACAGTAACGAGAACTTCTCCATACAAAGTATAGCAAAAGTTTTTTCCCTGTCTATGGCGATGATACTTATGGGCGAAGACCTCTGGCAGCGCGTAGATGTAGAACCTTCAGGAGATCCCTTTAACTCACTCACACAGCTGGAATATGAAAATGGGGTACCCCGTAATCCATTTATAAACGCTGGAGCCTTGGTGATTTCAGACATCTTGGTTGACCAATTGGAAGATCCCAAACAGGAGCTGCTTGATTTTGTAAGAAAGATTACCGGAAATCCTGAAATAGATTTTAATAAAAAAATCGCTGATTCTGAAAAGTCTACCGGATATCGCAATATTGCCCTGGTAAATTATATGAAAGCGCTGGGAAATATAAAATGTGAAGTAGAACCTATTGTAGATTTTTATTTCAACCTCTGTAGTCTCTCTATGTCCTGCAAAGAATTGGCGCAAGCTTTTATGATCTATGCTAATAAAGGTAAAATCCTTGATACCGGAGAAGAAATTTTAACCCCAACCTCAGTAAAACGTATAAACGCTTTAATGCAAACCTGCGGTTTCTATGATGAAGCAGGCGAATTTAGTTTTGAGGTAGGTTTACCCGGGAAAAGTGGCGTAGGCGGTGGAATAGTCGCTATTCATCCAGACCAGTATTCTGTTGCGGTTTGGAGCCCTATTCTTAATCATAAAGGAAATTCGGAATTGGGTATGAAAGCTTTAGAAAGGTTAACAACCCTGTCTGGTCTTTCTGTTTTCTAAAACAATTGAGAAACAGGGAAGATTCCCTGGAAATTTTTGGGCACAAAAAAATGCTTTCCGTTCTCACAGAAAGCATTCAGTAATTGAACACTGTAATAATCTTAAAGCGCTGCTACGTGCTTAGTGAGCTTAGACTTAAGGTTAGCAGCTTTATTATCGTGTATAATGTTTTTCTTTGCTAATTTATCAACCATAGAAACTACAGAAGGAAGTAAAGTCTCAGCTTCTTTCTTATCAGCTTCACGCAATTTCTTGATTGCGTTTCTGGTAGTTTTATGCTGGTAGCGATTTCTAAGGCGTTTTGCCTCATTGCTACGTATCCTCTTCAACGCTGACTTGTGATTTGCCATTATATTCTTCTTTAATTAATCTTTTCTTGTAGTCCGTAGGGGAATCGAACCCCTGTTACCAGGATGAAAACCTGGCGTCCTAACCCCTAGACGAACGGACCATTAATTT
>NZ_DATCSO010000115.1:0-22985 GCF_036568425.1 Salegentibacter sp.
TGCAAAATTTCAGTTCTTCCTTCAGGCTCACCAGCTCCTTATCTTTCTGCTCAAGTACATAGCGATATACTTTGGAAAGGGAACCGGTAAACTTCTGGGCTTTGGTGGGGTTTTCCTCGATCAGGGCACTCAGCACGTTCAGACTATTAAAAAGAAAATGAGGATCCAGCTGATTTTTCAGGCTTTCAAATTTAGCGGAAGCACTGCCTGCAATGATCTTTTGTTCGGTGACTTTTTGATCCTGTAATGCTTTATAGAAATAGATAAGATGAAAGAGGAGCGAGACAATGGTAGTTAATAACAAAGGGAACAAATAATAGCGCAGACTTTCATTGGCAAGGAACTCGGTAAACTCTACCGAACGAAAAACCGTGAAGTCTACCATCCGGCAAAAGAAAAATCCGATAAGGGTGAGGATTATGGAACCTCCTGAGGCAAAAAGCACTCTTTTCAGCCCGGCATTTTTCCATCCGATTTTCGTATTGAAAAAGGCGAAGTAAACCGCATTAATGGCAGTAAGTACCAGGCTGTAGAAGAAATATACCCCCCAGGTTTTAAGATTCAGGAGATTTTGAATATTCTGATTACCAAAAATAAACTCCAGCGCCACCACCAGGAGGCATATAAAAACAGCTATTTTTAAAGTTTTTAGAAGAAGTTTCATTTTATCGGCTTTTGAAATTCGGAGTAACAACAAAATTATGGCATACAGGTAATACTTTTGATGGCATAACAATATTTTCTGAAGTAGGCCGGGAAGTTTCCGGACTGTTGTCAATTGGTAAACCCGTTGCTTCTATGAGTTTCATCAGGATAATTATCAGTGCTGTTGCCATTTTTTTTCGTTTTATAAGGTAAAGATGATTACAGAAAGCCCGGAAACAAAAATAAAATGACTGAAGAGTAGCAATTGAAGGATGAATTGTTGTGAACCTGTTTAGGGTTTATCGTTTTCCTCACTCAGATGAGACCTGAATCGAGTTCAGGGTGACGGCCTGGGATGGTTACTCCATAATCGTCATTCCGGGCTGGACCCGGAATCTCATCCTGCTGCTCATCTGTGCGTGCTCACTCAGGAGGGATCCTGAACCAGGCTCAGGATGACGGGGAAGTGTTTTGGTTTTGGTTTCCGGAGTGGCGAAAGAATGTGGAAAAGTCCTTACCGGGACCTTTCCTCCAAATAATCTGTCAGGGAACCAAGGGTGGCTGTTTTTCCGTAATCTTCTTCAGGGATATCGATTCCTAATTTGTCATTCAGGGCAACCAGGAACTGCAGGGCGTCAAAGGAATCAATATTAAGTGATTCCCTGATGTTCTCATCGGGTTTGAGGTTGGTGGGGTCGGTATCAGGAGCTGTCTTTTTGAGTAGTTCAAAGATGGCTGATTGTATTTCATCGCGGGTCATAATTTTTCGGGATTTTGTAGATGATTATTTAAAGCCTGCAGGAAGCGGCTGCCGGTTAGTCCGTCTGTAGCCCGGTGATCTCCGGCAAGAGTGACCTGAAGCACGGGGCGTATTGCCAGCATCCCTTCATGTACCAGTGGCTGGTCCGTTATACTACCGAAGCCTATAATGGCCACCTGTGGTGGATAGATCACCCCAAAAACCTTATCGGCTCCGTTCTCTCCAAGACTGGTGATAGTAATGGTAGAATCGCTAAGCTCTGAACTTCGGAGTTTCAGAGCACGGGCGCGGGGAATCATGTCGTTAAGCGCTGCCATGATCTCATCCACACTTTTTGTGTCGGCATTGCGAATTGCCGGTACAAGCAAACCTCCGGCCCGCAGGGAGATCACGAAGCCTATGTTTACTTCGTTTTTGAACTGGAGGCCGTTATCCCATACCGCGTTGAGGGCAGGGGCACTGTCTAAGGCTTTGGCTACAGCTTTGATGAATAAGACAGCGGGCAACAATCTTTCAGAGATCTCCCGTTGGCGATTGGTCTCCTTTATCCAATTCAAGGCGGCCAGCATATCTATCTTTTTTTCCAGGTAATAATGTGGGATGTCCTGGTTCGACCGACTCATGGCTGCGGCTACTGCAGCGCGGATGCTTTCCTGTTGCCCAGGTTTACTTGTGGAGGTACGGGACTTTATTACTTGTTTAGAAGCTGTTTCCGGCTCCGTCTTTTTTTTCATTACATCTTTTAAGGCTCCGGTTTCCGGAGTTTGTTTAGGTGCTTCTTTTTGCCCGGCCATGGCTTGTTCCACATCAGCTTTTATAATTGCTCCGCCTTCCCCTGTGCCTTTGAGATTATTGAGATCAACATTGTGCTTTTCCGCAATGCTTCGGGCGAGGGGAGAAGCTTTTATCCTGTGTTTTTCTTCGGAAGGTTTTTCTTTGGAAGAGGTTTCTTCAGAAATACTATCTGAAGGAACCGGGCCTTCGCTTTCTGTGGCTTGCTCTTCTTCCTGAATGGGGTGTGTTTCTGAATCCTTTTCGGGTATCTTTCCGGGAATACTTTCAGATCTGAGTTTTGCCATGGGGGCGCCCACGGGCACTTTATCTCCTTCTTCGATAAGATAATTTTCAAGGATTGCTGCTTCAAAGACTTCTATCTCAATAAGACCTTTTTGGGTTTCTACCTCGGCAATGATATCTCCCGGTTTGAGTTGGTCGCCCGGTTTCTTTTTCCATTCCACCAGCGTCCCTGCTTCCATATCGGCCCCAAGACTGGGCATTAAGAACTCTTTCATGGCCTTAATATTTTTATTACTGCATTCTCAATATCTTCCACCTGCGGAACCGAGGCATTTTCCAGGTGCAGGGGATAGGGGATAGGCACCTCAATCCCGCCTAATCTTTTCACAGGAGCATCCAACTCATAAAAGGCTTTTTCCATGATACGGGCGCTCACCTCAGAAGAGATATTGATAGTATTCCAGGCTTCTTCTACCAGTAATGCCCGGTGGGTTTTTGTAACCGACCTTATAAAACTTTCTTCATCTAAAGGACGGAGTACCCTCAGGTCGATAACTTCAGCATCTATACCCTGTTCCGAAAGTCGGTTTGCGGCCTCGAGCGCTTTGTATACTCCTATTCCGTAAGTGATAATGGAGATATCTTTTCCCTCCCGGCGAATCTTGGCCTTGGAAATGTTGGTAGGACCAGCATCGGCGGGTATTTCAGCCTCGAGATTGAGCATGGAAGTATATTCAAAGATGATCACGGGATCGGGATGTTCCAGGGCGGTATGTAGCATTCCCCGTGCGTCTTCATGGGTGCCCACTGAGACCACGATCAGGCCGGGAATATGGGCAAATAAAGGTTCCCAGCTGTGAGAATGCTGTGCAGCCAGCTGTTTTCCTATTCCTGCACTAATCCTGATGACCAAAGGCACATTGATTTGTCCGCCAGACATATGCAGTAAAGTTGCGGCATTGTTCACGATCTGGTCCATGGGAAGTAATGCGAAATTCACCGTCATTACCTCCACTATTGGTTTCACACCTGCCAGGGCAGCGCCTATTCCCGCCCCTACAAATCCGGCTTCAGAAAGGGGTACATCCATAATACGGTCTGCCCCGAATTCTTTCAGTAAACCTTTACTCACGGCAAAGGCACCCCCATAACGGCCAACATCTTCCCCCATAAGGAAAACCCGTTCCTCTTTTAGGAGTGCATCCCTAATCCCTGCTTTTAGGGCTTCGCGGTATGTTATTTTGATATCACTCATGATCCAGGGTTTTCAGAATAGACAAATTTGGTGAGCTCTTCCTTAGCTTCCCAGGTTCCGGCTTCGGCAAACTCTACAGCTTTCTGAATTTCGGTCTCCAGCTTTTCTTCCATTTCCTGAAGTTGTGTCTCGCTTATCAAATTCTCCTTCAGCAAATATTTACGGAACTTTGGAATGGGATCGCGTTTCTTCCATTCTTCCACTTCAGATTTTTCCCGGTACAATTCAGCATCAAACATGGAATGTGCCCGAAAACGATAGGTGTTGCATACCAGCAAATAAGGCTCCCCGGAGTTTCTAACCTGTTCCACGGCTTTATTGGCGGCAGCCATCACCTTAAGCAGGTCCATCCCGTCTACGGCCTTTGATTCGATCCCATAGGCCTGTCCCTTTTTTTCTATTTCCTGCACGGCATGGGAAAAGCGCAGGGCCGTGCCCATAGCATACAGGTTGTTTTCACAAACAAAGAGTACAGGGACCTTCCAAAGGGAAGCCAGGTTGAGGGCTTCATGGAAAATTCCTTCTGCTGCCGCACCTTCCCCGAAAAAACACAGGGTAATATTATCCTTTTTTAGTTTTTTGGAAGCCAGGGCCATTCCTGTGGCTATGGGGAGATGCCCCCCAACGATAGCACTTCCGCCAAAAAAATTCTTCTCCTTATCGAAAATGTGCATGGAGCCGCCGCGACCCCTGCTGCAGCCTTCCTGTTTTCCGTACATCTCGGCCATGATGGCCCCGGCGTCTACATCCCGGGCTAAAGCATGGGCGTGTTCCCGATAGGTGCCCAGCACGTTATCTTCAGGCTTAAGGGCCTGAATGACCCCTGTGGCCACCGCTTCTTCTCCTGTATAAAGATGCAGAAAACCTCTTATCTTTTCCCTGGTGTAAAGCTCGGCGCTCTTCTCCTCAAACTTCCTCATCAGGAGCAGCTGATAGAGAAGCTTTTCTGCCTTTTCGGGGCTTAATTTGTCTTTTGTTTCCATGCTCAGTTTTGTTCAAGAGTGGAGGTATCCCCTTCAGGTAATCCCAGCTCCCGTGCCTTTAATAATCGGCGCAGAATCTTTCCGCTGCGGGTTTTAGGTATACTTTCTGTAAATTCTATTTCCTTTGGAGCTACAGCCGGCCCAAGATGTTTGCGGGCAAAGCCAGTGATCTCCAATTTCATTTCTTCGTTTTCCTGGTTCCCGGGTTTAAGGACTATAAAAGCCTTAACCAGCTCACCGATTGAGGCTTCGGGTTTGCCTATCACAGCGGCTTCTGCGATGGCCGGATGCCTCATCAAAGTGCTTTCCACCTCAAAAGGACCTACCATATGTCCGCTGGTTTTTATAATATCGTCTGCTCTCCCTATGAACCAGAAATACCCATCGACATCTTTTTTGGCCAGGTCTCCGGTAAGATACCAGTCTTTCAAGAAGCATTTCTTGTAGCGCTCTTCTTCATTCAGGTATGCCCGGAACAGGGAAGGGAATCCTTTTTGCAACACCAGATGTCCCTCTTTTCCGGCTTCTTCAATAAGCTTCAATCCATCTTCAGTCACTTCGGCCAGGTCGGCCTTCACCCCGGGGAGGGGTTTACCCATGGAGCCGGGCCTTACCGGCATTGAAGGATAATTAGCGATCATAATGCCGCCGGTTTCGGTTTGCCACCAGTTGTCCAGGATGGGAACTCCGAAGCTGCGTTCCCCCCAGAGCACAGCTTCCGCACTAAGTGGCTCTCCCACGCTTAAAATTACGCGTAGGGCACGGAGATTAAATTTTTCACGGGGTTCAATATCCATTCGCATCAACCTCCTGATGGCCGTGGGAGCAGTATACCAGATATTTATTTTTTGTTCCTCCAGAATAGAATACCAACGCATGGCATCAAATTCCTCCTCATCAATAATGGAAGTAACCCCATTGACCAGGGGCGCAATTATTCCGTAGGAAGTGCCGGTAACCCAACCCGGATCGGCGGTGCACCAGAATAGATCTCCGGGATGGAAATCCAGAACGTATTTTCCGGTGATATAATGGGTAAGTATGGCTTTGTGAACATGTAAAGCTCCCTTGGGCATTCCTGTCGTACCACTGGTAAAATGGAGCAGGGCGGGATCCTCAGAAGATGTGGATGGGATTTTAAAATCTGTAGAAGCCTCTTTCATGAGCCGGGACCAGGAAAGCACTTTATCTGAACGGTGATCTTCGAGATCGCTAAGAATTATATATCGCAGGGAAGGGAGCCTTTCTTCCACTTGTTTTACTGTCCTCTCATATAATGCTGAAGTAGTGACCAGAATCTTCGCGTCTCCTTTATGCATTCTTTGAAAAACAGGTTCCGGTCCGAAAACCGAAAAGAGGGGACAAAATACCGCTGTCGTCTTCAGGGTTCCCAGAGCGGTGATATACAAGGCTGGAATCCTGCCGGCCAGGGAAAAGACAGTTTCTCCTTTTTGAATACCCAGATTAGTTAGAACATTAGCAAATCTTGAAGTTTCATTTTTTAAGCGGAAATAGCTGTAGTCCTGAAAATCCCTGTTCTTTTTAATAAACCGAAAAGCGGTAGTATTTTTTAAATCTCCTTCAGAATGACGATCAACTGCCAGATGCGCAATATTATTTTTGACTTTTTCTTTTCCTATCTCCAGTTCCCGTTCAATATTCTCCCAGGAAAAAGAAGTCCGTTCTTTATCATAATCGTCAAGGTTATAGCCTGCTTTTTTTACCATGGAACTCATAGCTTTAATTTTTGAACTATTAAAATAGATCCCAGGAGCTTGAAAAACAATGATATTTGTCAGGGGGCTGTGCCCGGTTCAGTAATTTCTCTGTCGATAACTACTTTAGAAGATTTGTAAGGAATTTAGTGTTCTTTAGGACTTGATCCGGAATCTCTTAACGAACATCTTTTATCTCTAAAAAGCTTTTAACTTCTATAGCTTACTCATAGGATATCCCTTATTTTGTTAGGAATGACGATACAACTGAAACAAGTCTTTAGCATAATCAAGGAAAAATTAAATGTTTTTGTTTTAATCCCCGGGGGATATAAAATAATAACAGCCACCGAAAACAGTGGCTGTTGTACATTTCGATTCAGCTGGATCTAACAAATATTTATAGGTATTCACCTCTAAATTAAATAGCAAAAAACCTATTCTATCTTAGAAAAATCCAGGTCCTGGAAATCATAGCTGAAATCGGTTAGGGGCGAAACGGGTTCCATTGTGAAGCCCTTGGCCTTTCCTTCTTTATCTAGACTGAAAACAACAAAGGCATCAGCATTAAGTGTGCGATCATCCCATTTTACCACAAAACTATTTCCTTTATAATAGCTCATATCCCCCTGTAAATCTGATACATTCTCAGCTTTAAAATGAAGTTTATCATCTTTCATGGTGATTTCCACTTTTCCGAACCAGGGATCCTCGTAGGTGCCAGTATAGTTGGATAAGACTTCCTTTTCCAGTTTATTGTTTTTCTGAACAGCATCAACTCTCTTCCAAACTTCGGCTACTACGGAATCTGCCTTTTTCTCCATGTTCAGCCTTCTGTCGTTGTACTGTTTAATTCGGTTTTTTCCTTCTATTCCGAAATAAGCATCTTTAATCGTATTAGTAATAGACCGGAAAGCCGCACCCGACTGCTGGTTGGTGAAGACAATAATTCCCAGGTCCAATTCAGGAATCATGGTCACCTGACTTACAATCCCCAGGAGTCCGCCGGTATGTGTGACCTCCAGATAGCCGTTTACATCACTTAAAAACCATCCAAGACCGTAAGCTCTAAAATGCGTGTTATAGTCACCTTTTCCACTTCCAGTGAGAGTTTGGGGTGTCCACATCTCGCGATGTGCTTTGTTGCTAAAGAGACTGTCCTGCAGGTTTTCTCCATATTTTCCTTCATCGAGCTGTGCCTGCACCCATTTGCTCCAGTCTTTCACCGAAGAATAAATTCCTGCAGCAGGGTTACCCACTTTGGTAAAGCTAAGGCCTGTTATTTTCAATTCTCCGTCTACTGGTGCGTGCCCATCAATGACGTTAGAGTAATCATCAATTCTGTGCCATGACATCGCAGTGCGATCCATTCCTAAGGGTTCGAGTAAGTTTTCCTTCACATAGGTTTCATACTCAATTCCCGAAACTCGTTCCACCACTTCACCTGCAACGATGTAGAGAAGGTTATCATAATCGTACTGGGAGCGGAAAGAAGAAACCGGTTTTAAATATCTCAGGTTGTAGATCAACTGGTCGATATCAGTTGTATTGGAAGCAGGAAATACCATCAGGTCTCCGGCTCCAAGACCGAGTCCGCTTCGGTGGGTTAGCAGGTCCCGTACTGTGAATTCACTCGTAACGTAGGGATCGTATAATTTAAATTCGGGGATAATTTCAGCCACTTTGGTGTCCCATTCCAGTTTGCCTTCATCGATAAGTTGAGCAAGGGCAGCGGCGGTCACCGCTTTTGTATTGGAGGCGACCCCAAAAAGGGTGTTTTCGTCAACATCACCGCCTTCCTTGAGCGAGCGGGTGCCATAGCCTTCCATATGGACAACTTCTCCGTCTTTAAGCACTGCAACAGCAATGCCAGGAACATTAAAGGTGTTCATGGTTTTTTGAACCAGGCTATCAATTTCGTTTGTAGAAAGCTGTTGGGCCGTTCCTGAAATTCCGAAGAAGAGAAAAGCTATCAGGATTCTTGTAGAAAGTAATTTTGTTTTCATGAAATAATTATTTATTTCTAAAGATAGTAATTTCGGGATATTTTACTGCTGAGGCCCGGGTCTTGATTTAAAGTTCGAAGATCGTAGAATCTTAGAATCCGGTACTTCATTCCTGCTTCATAAAAAGCATGTTAATTTTTGGGTTATATAAGCTGAGATGTCTATATTTTTTGCCTTAAAAAATTATTCAAAATTGTTGAATTATATTGAAACCTTAGGGAGATCGCAAATTTACGGAAGCCGAATGCGGCTATTAATGCTGAATCTCTTATTGGTTATATTTCTTGGTTCCACTTCTGTTCGCGGTCAGCTTTTCAATCCCGAAGATTCTTTTGTTGAAAATTCAGGAGACGGAACATTATTATTGATCCCGGCATCTGCAGTGGTTACCAGCTTGATCCTGAAAGATTATAAAGGAACCTGGCAGTATACCAAAAGTCTTGCCCTCAATCTGGTGGTGACCAGTGCGGCGAAAGTAATAATCAATAAAGAACGACCCCTGAATGACGGCGGAAAGGCTTTTCCCTCGGGACATACCTCTGTCGCCTTCCAGGGAGCTTCTTTCTTTCATCGCAGGTATGGCTTTAAATACAGTATTCCGGCATATTTGCTTGCAGGATACACCAGTTTTAGCAGGCTTCACGCCACCCGGCATGACGGTTGGGATATCCTGGCGGGAGCGGCAGTGGGGATTGGTAGTACCTGGATTTTTACCAAACCCCGGGAAAATGAGAAATTAGCGCTTAGTTTCAGTAGTTCTGAAGATTATTACCTGCTGGGGTTTACATATGCTTTCTAGCAGGTTTTAGGTTCTTCCATTTTTTAATGATTATAGTTCAATGCTGCCAGGCTGTTGGCTAATGTCGTCTTTGTAGTTGAAAATTTTCTTGTCTCAGTTTTTCAATATATAGTGAAGTATTGAATGGACTGAGCGTTTTTAAGAGAAATAAAAAAGAACCTTCTACTTTATAGCTTTTTAAGGGTTTCCAGCTTTCTTGTTTTCTTCTTTTTCTTTGGCTTTTCTAACTTGTTTCCGCAATTTGATGATGCTGTAGATCACCACGGCGAGAAGGACCACACCGGTGATCAGGGCGAAGCCTAAGGCGGTATTTGTTAACAAAGTGGTCATAGCTGAAGTTTTATTCTATTTAAATTACCAAAAAATAAGCTTTTATTAAGTTTCTTTCACAATACTTTCAGGATTTAAATTTTATCCCTGCCGAAGGGCTGCTTACCTTTATTATTAATAATAAAAGTTAATTATGAAAAATTTACGTGCAAAAGGAAAGAAATGGGCAAAAAGGGCTTTGGCCTTAAAATTAGGGAAAACTGCGGTAAAAAAAGGAGGGATCCTTGGGGTTGGCCTGGGTGCGGCCGCCGGGGTAGCCTATCTTGCCTGGAACTATAATAAAAAGTGCAAGCAGATACAGGCTGATAAAAGCGCAGATAATGAAATTACGATAGATAAAGAGAAAAAAATTGTTGTCTGAAAGGAAAAATAAGCTTTGCTTAATCCCGTATTTTTTCTTTAGGTTTGTTTGTAAAACGAGTTGTGATGGATGATCTAAAGACCCGGATCCTGGCGCTGCAGAAGATATCTTCCGGCCTGGAGCCTTCTCCCGAAAAGCGTGACACCTATTTCAGGAAAGTAAAAGACTATTCTAATAGTTTTTTGAATGAACTTCCTTCCTTTGGGACTTATTCTCCTGAAAAAGTCCGGCAGGGAGCTTTCGCCTTTGGGGAGGAACCAAAACCCATGGATAAGATCCTGAAAATCTTTGCCGAAGAAGTGGCCGGAAAGGGAATCAAGCCTGCTTCGGGAGGTTATATGGGTTATATTCCCGGCGGGGGAATCTATGCTTCAGCTCTGGGCGATTACCTGGCCGATATTACCAATGAATATGCGGGAATGTCTTTCGCTTCTCCAGGAGCTGTTGCCATGGAACATGAGCTTCTCGATTGGATGAAGTCCCTTTTTGGTTTTCCAAAATCGGCTGTGGGAAACCTCACTTCCGGGGGCTCCATCGCTAATCTGATCGCCCTCACCTCGGCCAGAGATAAACATAAAATAAAAGGAGCTGCAATAGAAAAAAGTGTGGTTTATTTGAGTCCGCAGTTACATCACTGTAATCTGAAGGCTTTACGAATTATCGGGTTGGAGGATGTGATCATTCGGGAATTAAAGCTGGACGAAGGCTCAAGAATCATTGCTTCAGATCTGAAACAGAAACTGAAAGAAGATAAAGCTGCAGGTTTAGATCCTTTTCTGCTCATCGCTTCGGCCGGGACTACAGACACAGGGGCGATGGATCCCTTAAATGAATTGGGAAAGATCGCTGAAGCCAATAAGCTTTGGTATCATGTGGATGCTGCTTACGGCGGATTCTTCATTCTTAGCGAAATGCGAAAACATCTGTTTAAAGGAATAGAAAAGGCTGATTCTCTTGCGGTAGACCCGCATAAAGGACTATTTCTGCCTTTCGGACTCGGGGCAGTTCTGGTAAAAGACAGAGAAGCAGTTTTTCATTCCCATCATCGAAGTGCAAATTATATGCAGGATGCTGTAGAAAATGATCCAGAAATAAATCCCTCTGATGTCTCTCCTGAACTCACTAAACACTTTCGTGCTTTAAGGCTCTGGATACCCCTGCAGCTACACGGGATAAAACCTTTTGTAGCCTGTCTGGAAGAAAAATTACTGCTCACGAAATATTTCCGGAAGCGACTTAAAGAAAAAGGTTTTGCTCTGGGGCCTGAACCCGATCTTTCGGTAAGTTATTTCTGGTGGCCACTTTCAGAAAACGAAACCGATTTTAATAAAAGACTACTCAAGGAAATTCACAATGACGGAACGGTATTTTTCAGTTCCACTAAAGTCAAGGATCGCTTCGTGATTAGAATGGCTCTTTTGGCTTTTCGCACCAAGATAGAACAGGTAGATAAGGCCGTAGAACTTCTTGAAAGTTCAAGGATTAAATTAAGGGGTTGATTTGAACTTTTGTCGTTTCAGGTTTGGAGTTTCTGTGGCAGGCTTCGGCCGGAAGCCTTAATATTAGATCTCAAACACACTAAAACTCAGTCCCGATTAATCGTTTATTACCGGAGATCTTTTTTCTTCATATTTCCAATCGCGGTATTTTTGCAGGTCCAGGCGTACATATTTCAGTAGAGCGGCGAAAACGGCAGCATCGTCCAGGTATCCTACAAAAGGCAGGAAATCAGGGATGAGGTCAATAGGCGATAGCACATAAAGAAGGGCACCTCCTACTGAAGAGATTACCAGCCAGGGTACATCTTTGTATCTGCCCTTGTACCAGTCTTGCAGCAAGGAGAAGAGATCGACGAAATCCCGGTAATATTCATTGAGGTTTTCGATATTTAAAAACTTCGAGAATAAGGAATTCTTTTCCTTAAAAAGTTGTTTCAGCTTTTCTGTAGAAAAGGCCTTTTGTCTTTTCTTTAATTCCTTATCTGCTTTTTGCTGGGAAAATTCTGACATTTAAGATGAGTATTTTATTTCGGCTAAAATTAAGAATTTATGTCGAGTCTGATAAATGCCTGATATCTTATAACAGAAGATTATGAAATCGTATCGCTATTCGGGCGAATACCTAAATTACGGGAAAGCCCTTGTATGAAAATCAAATTAATTCCCCTTACTTGCATAGGTAATCATTTCATAATGCCTGCCGGTCTCATAACACTTTAGCGAACGGTGGGCTTTTTCTTAAATATAAAAACCTGATCTTGATTGGCTAAGCGTATTCTGCCAGAATAGGGTTTATGACTTAAAGTTTCTTGTTTCTTAAAGCTGGTCAGCATATCTTTCTTTAATTCAGGATTTCCTTAACTTAGCCTGAAATTTCTTTGCCTTGCGATTAGTATTTTCTCTACTCTCTATTTTGTTTTCGGTTGTGCTTTCTGCTCAGGAACTGCCGCCTGTCATAAACTTTAATTCAAATTTTTATGCCGGAGGGAATCAGAACTGGATGGTATCTCAGGCTGCCAATGATAATATTTATGTAGCAAACAGCTCTGGCCTGCTGGAATATAACGGAGCAAAATGGAAACTCTATCCGGTACCCAATGAAAGCGTTGTACGATCAGTCAAGGTAGTGGGTGAACTTATATTTACAGGGGCTTACAAAGAGTTGGGCTTTTGGAAACTCGATGAGAAGGGCGTGCTGGAATATACCAGTCTGGTTCCCCAGTTTCCCGGAGAGTTGATAGATGGCCAGCAGTTCTGGCATATTGAGACTGTAGGAGAGACAGTAGTCTTTCATAGTTTTGAAGGCCTGTACCTGTATGATATCCGAAATGGAAAGCTTTCTGAATTTCCAGTGCCCGAAGGTGTTGTGACCAACCTTTTTGAAACCGAAGGGGAGATCTTTTATCAGGTGGCCCAGGGCGGCCTATTTAGCATAAAGAATGGTGAGCCAGAACTCATCATTCCTCCTGAAACACTGGGGGATATAGTGATAATGAAGGGATACAAGGAAGATAATAAGCTTGTACTCATAAGTCGGAGCGCCCGGTTCTATAAATGGAATGGAGAAAAATTGAATCAGTTTCATTCAAAACTAAGCGATCGGTTACAGGGGAGAAGTATTTTTGGAGCCCTCCCTTATGAAAATAATACTATGCTGCTGGGTACAGTGGAAGATGGACTCTTCCATGTGGACTCAGAAGGAGAGATTCTGCATCATTTCAATCAGGAGAACGGTTTTCTTAACAATACCGTGCTGAGCCTTTTCAGCGATAGGAATAATAATATATGGGCAGCCCTGGATAACGGACTTAGCGTGATTAACCTGGATTCACCTTTTAAGATATATCAGGATCTTTACGGGAAATTGGGAACCGTCTACACCTCCTTTCAGAATTCAGAATATTTATACCTGGGCACAAACCAGGGGCTATATTATCGCCGAAATGGGGAAGAAGAATTTAATTTTATTGAGGGGAGCAACGGGCAGGTCTGGAATCTTAGTTTTATAGATGGCGATCTTTTCTTAGGCCATAACACCGGAACCTTTTTGGTAGAAGGCACACAAATAAAACAAATAGCTGAACGCTTTGGGACCTGGCTCGTTCTCAAGCTGAAGAGCCATCCCGGATATTTCATCCAGGGACATTATAATGGCTTAAGCCTGCTTAAACGCACCGGCGATGGATTTGAGGAGCTGCCCATGCTGGAAGGTTTTCCACATTCGTCAAAGTTTATCGTTTCCGAAGAGAACGGAAATATTTGGGTAGGAAATGAGCATAAAGGAGTTTATAAGCTGAAGTTAAATAAAGAAATGGATGGCTTCTCCCAAATCAGGAACTATCCCTTTGAAGGGATATCCGGCATTTCTTCGAGCCTTTTTAGCTTCAGGGATGAGCTTTACTTTTCCACAAAGGATCACATTTTCAAATATCTACCGGATGAAGATAGATTCAGCGTTGAAAATGAGTTAGCCTCAGTTTTTAATACTGAAAAACGTATTTCAGGAAAATTCGTCAGAGAAGATGAGGGAAAACTATGGGCTTTTTCGGCCAGTGCACTTCTGAATATATCCCCCGACCCCCTGAGCTCTAAAATTAAACTCAATTCACTTTACCTGTCGGAAGAGTTCCAGAACATCACTCCCGGGTATGAGAATATAACTCTGCTAAATGATGGGTCGCGGCTTTTGGGCATCGCCAACGGCTATCTGAAACTGGAAAAAACCGATTATGATCAGGGGAATTACAACCTACGTATAAACAGTGTTTATAATGCTGCCCTCGATGAAAAACCACAAATCCTTAGCTTAAATGAGGAAGAGCCTTTTCATTATAAGACCAACAACATTATATTTAATTTTAGTATACCTGAATATAAGAAGTTCCTCAGCCCTGAATACAGTTACAGGCTCACCGGATTTACTGCTGTGTGGAGCCCCTGGAGTGAAATTCCCTCTGCAGAATTTAAGAACCTGCCTTTTGGGGATTACGAGTTTGAAGTACGGGCAAGGATTGGAGATGAGATTGTGCCTTCAGCTACTTATGAGTTTAGTATTGCACGACCATGGTATTTGAGCTATACAGCGCTATTTGTATATCTTCTTCTCTTTACGGCTTTACTCTATGTAGTCCATAGAATTTATAAACGCCGGCATGAAAAGTTTGTAGAAGAGAGCGAGAAGGCCCTTAGGATGAAAAACCTCGAGGCTGAGCAGGAGATTATAAAACTTAAAAACAGGGAACTGGAGCAAAATATGGTGAGCAAGAATAAGGAACTGGCTGTCTCCACCATGAGCCTCATTAAAAAGAATGAATTCCTCAATCTTGTAAAAGACCGTCTTAAAAACTCTGAAGAATCAACAGAGGTTCGATCGGTGATTAAAACTATCGATAAGGAGATAAGTGAAGAGGATAACTGGAAATTCTTCAAAAAAGCCTTCAGTAATGCAGATAAGGATTTCTTTAAAAAGATGAAGGAAAAACATCCTGAACTTACCAGTAACGATCTTAAACTTTGTGCTTATTTACGTCTTAATCTCAGCTCTAAAGAAATTGCTCCACTCCTGAATATTTCGGTCAAAAGTGTAGAGATTAAACGATATCGTTTGCGAAAAAAGATGGAATTACCCCGGGAAGTGAATTTAACCGACTACATTCTTCAGGTGTAAAGCTATACAAAGACTTTAAAAAACTCTACATAAACTCTACATGACGCCTAAATAACTAAAAGCTTTAGGTTTAAGTTTAAAGCTGGATACTTAATGTTTAGCCCTGTTATCCCCAATTTACAGACCAATATTTTTGTTTTCAGCAATAATCTACCAATTAATTTAAGGTGTATACTTTTTGTAAAGGTGACTTTTTACTGCTCTTAACAATTCTTTAATAGATTGCAGTAACAAATTCAAATAATTATTCCAATGAAGAAATTTTTATGTTCAATACTACTCCTGTTCGGTGGATTTTTCTCGATGCAGGCACAGACCTTTACAGTAGAGGGTAATGTGACTGATGAGAATAATATGCCGCTCTTAGGGGTTAATGTACTCGTAAAAGGAGAATCCCGCGGTACCACTACCGACTTTGATGGTAATTTTTCCATTAGTGGTCTCAGCGAAGAAAACGTACTGGTTTTATCCTATGTAGGTTTTGAAACTTTGGAAGTTCCCGTTACCGGAGATGGCTTCCTTAATATAGTTCTTACTTCCGATTCGGCGGCCCTTGAAGAAGTGGTAGTAATCGGTTACGGAACCCAGCAACGGAAAGACATTACCGGTGCGGTCTCTGTAGTTTCTGGTGAAACTATAGAAGAAATGAAACCGATAAGATTAGAGCAGGCTTTACAGGGTACTGCTGCAGGGGTTAATGTAACTCCATCTTCAGGTGCACCAGGAGCAGGTATAAACATTAATATACGTGGGGTTGCTTCCAATAGTGTTAACGGACCTTTGGTACTTATTGATGGTTACCAGGGAGACCTTGGTACCCTTAACCCTAATGATGTAGAATCTATCTCTATTCTTAAAGATGCTCAGGCTGCTATTTATGGTATCGCTGGAGCAAACGGGGTGGTACTTATTACTACTAAAGGTGGTAAAAAAGAAATGGCACCTACTATACAGTATGATACTTATGTAGGGATGCAGGAAACCTCCCGCCAACTCCCACTTTTGAATGCTACCGAATATGCTTTACTTTTAAATGAAAGCTATGCCAATAATGGGCAGGCAATTCCTTATCCGGATGTTAGTGACCTTGGAGAAGGCACCGATTTCCAGGATGAAGTGTTTGAAACTGCACCCATTATTAACCATAATATCACCCTTAGTGGTGGTTCTAAAAAAGTAACTTACTCGGTAGGAGCCTCCCATCTAAACCAGGAAGGGATTATTGGTGGAGATAAATCTGATTTTCAACGTAATACAGCCAGATTTAATCTGGGAATTGATATCTCTGATGAGTTTAAATTGCAAGCCAACTCTATTTATACCAGTATTGATCGCCGTTCGATCAATGAGAACGGACTTGGGTCTGTGTTGTTTAACGCTTTGAACATCGCACCAACCTTCGCTATCGATCAGGAAGACCGGGACGGATTTTTAGGTAACGAAATCATTAATCCGCTTTCTCAAATAGAAAACACTTTTAACGACTATAACCTCAATAAATTTAACGGGTCATTTAGTCTTGAGTATACACCATTCGAGGAATTGACTTTCACTTCCCGTATCGGGTACAATCTTAGTACCAGCAAAGGGAAAGATTTTTCACCTATAGTAGATTACGGATCAGGGAAGGTGTTTAACGTACCAAGAAGTACGGTAAACCAGAACAGAATCAATGACAACTCATATACCTATGACCTGTTTGGTACTTACGAGAATACTTTTGATGAAGCGCATCATATTACAGGTACTGCTGGTATGACAGTAATTCGTGATTGGGGTGACGGACTTTTTGCTACCGGTTTCGATGTGCCAAACAATTCCTGGGAATTTGCTGATATCAGTCTTACTACCGGAACCAACGATGGTAAAAACAACGGATCTTATAAGTATGATATCCGCAAGCTTTCTTTCTTCGGAAGACTTCAATACGATTTTAACGGAAAATACCTTGTATCAGGGATGCTTCGTAGAGACTCCTCTACCAGATTCAGCCCCGATAACCGTGTAGGAACTTTCCCTTCATTCACCGCAGGATGGATACTTTCAGAAGAAGATTTCTTAGCCTCTTCTGAAGTGATATCTTTCCTTAAACTTAGAGGAAGTTTTGGTATTCTTGGTAATGATGAAGCCGGAGGCGCAGAGTTTTACCGTTCGCTCCTGGACGGGGAGGCCACTTATGTACTTGATGGAAGCCTTGTTAACGGAACAGCAATGGGAAGGATAGCCAACCCACGTTCGGGCTGGGAAGAATCTGAAAAAACCAATATCGGGATGGATCTTCGTTTATGGGATGGCCAGGTAGAGATCGAGGCCGACATTTTCAGGGAAGACCGTAAAGATCTTTTGGTTTCAGGAATCCCTGTATCAGGAATTCACGGAGGAGGAGCTCCGGGTTCTGGTTCGCCTACCATTAATGCCGGTACCACCCGAAATGAAGGTTTGGAATTCGCCATTAAATACCGCAATTATGTAAGTGACGACTTCAACTTTAATTTGAGCTATAATGCTACCTTCCTTAAAAATGAGGTAACCGCTATAAATGGTGTTGATTTCATTCCTGGTGGACAGTTTGGGGTAGGGCAACCTCAGCCTTCACGTTTTGAACCAGGTTTCCCAATGGGATATTTCTACGGTTACAAAACCGATGGGATCTTCCAGAATCAGGCCGAGGTGGATGCACACCCCTCTCAAAAAGAACTGGGTGCCGATGCTTCTCCCGGTGATCTTAGATACGTAGACCTTAATGGTGACGGAGTAATCACTCCCGATGACCGAACTAATATTGGCGACCCTATTCCGGATGCTACTATGGGAATAAACATAAACCTAAATTATAAGAATTTCGATTTCACAGCTTATACCTATGCATCTTTAGGAAATGAAATGGTAAGAAACTATGAAAGAAGTCAGCCAAACGTAAACCGTCATGCTTATGTGTTGGACCGATGGAGAGGTGAAGGAACCAGTACTTTTGTTCCTAGACTTACTTCCGGCGCAACCTCTAACCGGGTTCTTTCAGAATTTTACGTAGAGGATGCCTCCTATGCGAGAATTCAGAATGTACAGCTGGGATATACTATGCCTGAAAGCTTTGTTTCTTCGGTAGGTATCCAATCATTGAGATTTTACGCAGCGGTAAATAACCTGTATACCTTTACTGATTACAAGGGATTTGACCCTGCTGCTTCAACCGGTGCGCCTATAGGCGGAGGAATCGATTTTGGGTTCTACCCTGTTCCGCGTATTTATATGGCCGGACTAAACTTAAAATTCTAAAATACTGAGCGATGAAAATATATAGTTTAAAAATTAAATCCTTTCTTCTGCTGCTGGCCGTGATCACCTTCACCGGCTGTAGTGAAGATTATCTGGATAAGACCGAAGAATACAATATAGACTCGGAAAATTATTTTAATTCTGAAGAAGATTATTATAACGCTTTGATCGGAGTTTATGACATCCTTCAATCTACTTATGTAAATGTGCTTCTGGGCGAGATCGCTTCAGATAATACGCTGAGCGGGGGAGAGAGTGCTACCGACGTAATTGGTTTTCAACAGGTAGATGAAATGTCACACACCCCAATTAACGATAACCTGGATGATGTCTGGGACTGGAATTTTGCAGGGGTGCAACGTGCTAATTATATCCTGGAATTTGAGGAAAAAACCGACTTTGAAGGAAAGGAAACCATAATAGCTGAAACCAGGTTCCTTAGAGCTTATTTCACTTTTGAACTGATGAAGTGGTTTGGTCCAATTCCTCTTAAAGGAGATGAACGTTTTGTGCTTGGTGATGAGCAATCTATCCCAAGGGCATCAAGAGAAGAGGTCTATAACCAGATTGAATCTGATCTTCAGTTTGCAATAGATAATCTTGAGTACACAGCACCCCAAACAGGACGTGCAACCAAAGGCGCTGCTATGGCCCTGAAAGGGAAGGTACACCTATACCAGGAAGAATTTGATGCCGCTGCAAATGTCTTAACCACTTTGATCAATAACGGGCCCTATGCACTTTCAGATTTTGAAACCCTGTTCGAACAGGAAGGGGAGAACAATGAGGAATCTGTTTTTGAGGTTCAATATACCGGGGAAGAAGGAGCTGGATTTGGCTGCCTTCAGTGTAGTGAAGGAAACGTAGCTGTAGGGTTCCAGGGAATAAGAAATTATAGCGGGCCGTTGTTTGAGTCAGGCTTTAGCTTTAATGTACCTACCCAGGAAGCTTATGATATGTTCTCTGATGAAGATATCAGGAAAGATTTATCAATCCTTGATATAGAGGCCTGGGCTGCTGAAACCGGAGCTTCGTATGGGGAAGGTTACAAACATACCGGATATTTTAACAGGAAATATCTTCCGAGAAAAAATGACAATATGGGGGATGCAAATCTTACCCAACCTAATAACTACCGCGCCATTAGATATGCTGATGTGTTGCTGATGGCTGCCGAGGCTCTTAACCGTGGCGATATAAATGATCAGCTTGCGCAGGACTACTTAAATATGGTTCGTGAACGTGCAGGCTTAAGGGAAGTGGAAAATTCAGGAGATGCCCTTACCGAAATTATCTACCAGGAGAGAAGAAAAGAATTAGTAGGAGAAGGACACCGTTTCTTCGACCTGGTAAGAACCGGCAGGGCAGCAGCTAACATAGATGGATTTACCGCTGGAAAAAACGAAGTTTTCCCTATTCCATTGGAAGAAATAGAATTTTCTCAGGGTAACTGGGAGCAAAACCCCGGATACTAAAAAATAAAGATTATGAAAAAATACTATAAAATAATATTTGCTTTACTGCTCACACTGCCTTTTGTAAGCTGTGAGAGTGATGATGATTCTCTGGTGGACCTGGGACAAATCCAGGAACCGGCTAACCTGGGAGCTACCTTCCAAATCACTCAAGACAATTCAGGTCTTGTGACTATTACTCCTAAAGGTGAAAGCGCTAATATATTTAGTGTGGATTTTGGGGATGGAAGCGCAGTATCCTCGGAAATAAGACCGGGAGAGACTGTAAATCATGTCTATGCCGAAGGGGAGTATGAGGTGGAAGTTACAGGAACCAATTTAAACGGGAAGTCTTCAACCGGAGTACAACCCCTTACGGTTTCTTTCCGTCAACCTGAAAATCTGGAGGTAGCTATTACCAAGGATCCTGATGGGTATTCTGTAACGGTTTCCGCTTCTGCGGATTATGCCGCAATGTTTGAAGTTTACTTTGGAGATGTTGAATCTGAGGATCCTACTCCACTTATGATAGGTGAATCTCTTACTCATACATATGCTGAAGTAGGAACGTATGACATTAAGGTAGTAGCCCTAAGTGGTGGTGCGGCAACTGTTGATTATACAGAAACTGTAGAAATGAATGGACCAGTTCCTGCTCCTACACCCAATAAATTACCTGAAAGTGTTATATCACTATTCAGTAATGCTTATACAAATGTACCAGTAGATACCTGGAGAACAGAATGGTCAGCTGCAGACTTGGAGGAAACAGATATTGATGGAAATGATATTAAGAAATATTCTAATTTGAATTATGTTGGAATTTTAACTGAAAGTACTCAGATTGATGCAACCAACATGACTCATTTCCGTACTGATATTTTCTCTCTTGATGCAGAAACCTTCAGAGTTAAGCTTGTAGACTTTGGACCTAACGGTGTCTATGACGGAGGTGGCGATGATGTTGAGCATGAAGTGGAAATAGAAAACCCTGCTCAGGGAGAATGGGTTACAATAGATATACCTTTAGAAGACTTTACCGGATTAACAACCAGGGCACATATCTCCCAGTTGATTTATTCCGCAGCACCAGCAGGGGAAACAACTGTACTTATTGATAATGTATTCTTTTATGATGACAGTGTACAAATACCAACTTCACCGGTTATTGCCGCTCCAACTCCAATTCATGTAGATGAGGATGTAAAGTCGATATTTAGTGATAAGTTTTCAGCTCCGGCAGGAGTGAACTATTATCCAGATTGGGGTCAATCTACAACCTATGAAATGGTCTCTATAAATGGAAATGATGTGATTAAATATGGCAATGCAAATTATCAGGGAATTGATATTGGTGAGAATATAGATGCAACCGCGTTTGAAACTGTTCACATCGATGTTTGGTCTGGAGATTATTCTTCAATTCAGTTCTTCCTTATTTCTCAAACGGATGAAAAACCTGTAACCTTGAATGTAACTCCAAATCAATGGAATAGTATTGAAATTCCTTTGTCTGAATTTACCGGCCAGGGACTTGATATCAGCGATGTTTTTCAGTTCAAATTTGATGTAACAACTGCTCCCGGAGGCACATTTTATATTGACAACCTTTACTTTTCTTCAGAGAGTAATGCAACTACCGTTACATTACCGGTAAGTTTTGAAAATTCATCTTTGACCTATTCTCTTACTCCTTTTGAAGGTGCAGAAACTGTGATAGAAGCCAATCCGGTCCCTGGAGGTATTAACCCTAGTGGTACGGTGGTTAAATTCACTAAAACTGTTGATTCTCAACCTTGGGCAGGAGCCACACTTGAACTTGAGGAGCCTATAGACTTTTCATCTACTACGAAAATTAGTGTGAAAGTATATTCTCCTAAAGCCGGGATTCCTGTATTGATGAAACTTGAAAACAGTGCTGATAACAATATTAATAGTGAGGTATCTGTAAACACCACTAAGGAAAACCAATGGGAAGAGTTAGTCTTCGATTTCTCGAGTAAGGGAATAGATACTACCCAGGAGTATGGAAAAGTGATTATGTTCTTTGAATTCCCTGGAGAACTTCGCGGTGATGGATCAATTTACTATTACGATGATATTCAACTTACGAATTAAAAATAATTAGAAATGAAAAATATACTTAAGATAAGTCTCTCGGTTTTCATGCTGGTCTTTTTTATGGCCTGTACCGATGACGATTATGATATCGGTGAAATAACCGCGCCAACCAATCTCCAGGTAGAAACAAATATCGTGGGCCAATCAGAAGATATGCCTGATGGAGATGGTAGTGGTCAGGTGACCTTCAATGCAAATGCAGAGGGTGCCATGACTTATAAATTTATTTTTGAAAATGGTACAGAGATAACCACAGCCAGTGGGGTTTATACACACCAATTTTCTCAAACCGGAACCAAATTATATGCTGTTAACATCATAGCTTACGGTCCCGGCGGAACAGCCAGCTCAACAAACGTAGAGGTTCAGGTGCTGGTAACTTATGAGCCACCGGCCGATCTTATTGAGAAATTAGTTGGAGATGGTACTAAAGAATGGCGAATTAAAGCTGAAGCTGCCGGTCACTTTGGCCTTGGCCCTGTAGGAGGTAATATTCCTACGGAATGGTATGGTGCAGGTCCAAATGAGAAAGCCCATACGGGAATGTATGACGACAGGTATATCTTCGAGGAAGATGGAACTTTTGTTCATATTACCGATGCTACTAATGATGATGCTACAGGAACTGTTTTTGGAAGAGCAGGTTTGGTTGATCAATTAGGCGTTAGCTGTGATTGTGTAGTTGAGGGTGCAGATGTTCTCAACATACCTTACGATGATTATACTGAAAACTGGTTCATTACAGCTCCGGGAGGTGCAGAAAGCATTAACCTAACCGGAACAGGGTTTATAGGTTATTACATTGGTGGGGATCACCGATATGAAATCTTTGATCGCTCTGTACCTAATGAACTTATTATTAAATCTACTGATGGCAATGGAGAATTCGACTGGTGGTTTATCCTTACTACAGGCGATGGTGTCGTAGAAGAACCGGAAGAGGAATTCCAGTCAGAGTACGATGAGTTGCTTTGGGAAGCCGACTTCGATACCGATGGCGATCTTGACACTTCAATCTGGAACTTCGAGACCGGAAACGGTGAAAACGGCTGGGGTAACCAGGAGTCTCAGTATTATACTGAAGACAATGCAGTAAT
>NZ_DATCSO010000116.1:0-42066 GCF_036568425.1 Salegentibacter sp.
CGCCCCTCCAAAAACTTACAGCCAGGATGAAGCTTTCAAAGCTTCCCTCGAGTATTTTAAAGGAGATGACTTAGCTGCCCGGGTATGGGTAAACAAATATGCCCTGAAAGATTCTGAAGGGAATATTTATGAGCTTACTCCCAACGATATGCATCGCCGCATCGCGAAAGAAATCGCCCGAATCGAAAAACGTTATCCAAATCCGATGAGCGAGAATGAAGTTTTTGACTTCATCAAAGATTTCAAATATATCGTTCCCCAGGGAAGTCCGATGGCGGGTATTGGAAACCCTTACCAGATCGCCTCTCTATCAAACTGTTTTGTAATAGGGAACAATGGCAATTCAGATTCCTATGGTGGGATTATGAAAATAGATCAGGAACAGGTACAGCTTATGAAACGCCGTGGTGGGGTTGGCCATGACCTTTCTCATATACGGCCCAAGGGTTCTGCTGTAAAGAATTCGGCCCTCACTTCTACCGGAATTGTTCCTTTTATGGAGCGCTATTCCAATTCTACGCGTGAGGTGGCCCAGGATGGAAGACGCGGTGCTCTTATGCTTTCAGTTTCTATTAATCACCCTGATTCTGAAGATTTCATCAACGCTAAAATGGAACAGGGTAAAGTTACCGGTGCCAACGTTTCTGTGCGTATTGATGATGAGTTTATGCGTGCGGTCAAGGATGATAAGAAATACGTTCAGAAATATCCCATCTTCAGTGAAAATCCTAAAAATACCAAGAAAATTGAAGCTAATAAACTATGGAAAAAAATTATTCACAATGCCTGGAAATCGGCCGAGCCTGGAATACTTTTCTGGGATACCATCATAAATGAATCGGTGCCGGACTGTTATGCCGATCTTGGTTACAAAACCGTATCTACAAATCCTTGTGGGGAAATTCCACTTTGTCCTTACGATTCCTGTAGGTTATTGGCGATCAATCTTTTCTCTTACGTAGAAAATCCATTTACAGATAAGGCTAGTTTCAATTTTGATCTTTTCAAAAAACATATCGCGGCAGCTCAGCGAATTATGGATGACATTATCGATCTTGAGCTTGAAAAAATAGATAGAATCATAGAAAAAATTGACGCCGATCCTGAAGGTCTTGATATAAAAGGTGTAGAAAGAAATCTTTGGTTAAATATTCAGAAAAAAGCCAACGAAGGAAGAAGAACCGGGATAGGCATCACTGCTGAGGGTGATATGCTGGCCGCTCTTGGTATTAAATATGGAAGTGACAAAGGCATAGATTTCTCGACAGAAATCCATAAAACAATCGCCCTGGAAGCATATCGTGCTTCGGTTTACGCAGCAAAGGAACGTGGAGCTTTCGGGATATTCGACTCAGAAAGAGAGAAGAATAATCCGTTCATCCTTCGTCTTAAAGATGCCGATGAAAAACTTTATTATGACATGCTCGAGTACGGCCGTAGAAATATCGCTTTACTTACCATCGCCCCAACCGGAACTACAAGTTTAATGACACAGACAACTTCCGGGATCGAACCGGTATTCCTGCCGGTTTACAAACGTAGAAGAAAGGTAAATCCCAACGATAAAGATAGCAGAGTTGATTTCGTAGATGAAGTTGGTGACTCCTGGGAAGAATACGTAGTTTTCCACCACCGCTTCAAAGAATGGATGAAAGTGAAGGGCCATGACATAGACCGGCCTTATACCCAGGTTGAACTTGACGAACTTGTTAAAGCTTCTCCCTATTACCAGGCCACTTCTAACGATGTTGACTGGTTGAGCAAAGTGCGTATGCAGGGAGCGGTTCAAAAATGGGTAGATCACTCCATTAGTGTAACCATAAACCTACCAAACGATGCTACCGAAGAACTGGTTGGCCAGCTTTACCTTGAAGCATGGCAGGCCGGATGTAAAGGGGTAACCGTCTATCGCGATGGCTCCCGAAGTGGTGTTCTTTTATCTAATGAGGATAAAAAAGAAGAGAACGAAACAGAAAGTCACTCTCCTTTCCCAACCACCAGGCCGGAAGTTCTTACTGCCGATGTTGTTAGGTTCCAGAATAACAAAGATAAATGGATCGCCTTTATAGGCCTAATAGACGATAGACCCTACGAGATCTTTACCGGATTTGCTGATGATGAAGATGGAATTCTTATTCCACGCTGGGTAAACGAAGGACTGATTATTAAGAACAGAAACGAAGATGGAACCTCAAGATATGACTTCCAATATGAGAACAAGCGCGGTTACAAAACTACCATAGAAGGCCTATCTCATAAATTTAATCCTGAATACTGGAATTACGCAAAACTTATTTCAAGTACTCTGCGCCACGGAATGTCTATAGAAAAAGTTGTGGATCTTATCAACAGTCTGCAGCTGGACAGCGAATCCATAAACACCTGGAAAAACGGGGTAGCCCGTGCCCTGAAGCGATATGTTGCTGACGGAACGCTGGCTAAAAAACAAAAATGCAGTAATTGCGGCTCGTCTAATCTTATGTATCAGGAAGGCTGCCTTACCTGTCAGGATTGCGGTTCTTCCAAATGTGGATAGCAAGCTCTTGTAGGATTAGATTAAAAAAGGTCTTTCAGAAATTCTGAAAGACCTTTTTGTTTTGGGGAAGGTTATAATAATTATTACTGAAGCAGCACGTTAATAATTCCCACTCCGTGCTTTTCAAATCGCTCTTCTTCACTCAAGCCGGGGCCGATAGAAAACTGAAGGCTTTCTACATCCTCGATATTAAACTCATCTAAATTTCTATGCTCAAAATAATAAGGCAAAAATGTTGGATAAGGTCTTGGCAGACTAACTGTTTTTACCGGTTTCAAGTCGCTAAGTGAGATTTCATATTCTCTGGTTTCAGGAACCAGATCGATGATTTTACCGAAGGCAGCTCCATTTTTCATCACAAAGGCAAGCTGTAGTTTGGTGGACTTCTCATTTAAAGCCCTGGCTTTCACCATAAGTTTATCTTTCCTAGAAAATTCAGTTTTTCGTCCTTGAGTTTTTCTGTTGAAATTATACTTGAAAGAGTAATCATAAATTGGAGTAGCTTCAGGATTTTCAATATCCTTTCGGAATAATTTCTCAACATTCACTCGATATTCGGCTTCATTAGGGTTGGCAGTTGGCACTAAATTAAGCGTTGGCAGCCACTCTCCCACTATATAATCTTCATCTTCAATGGCATTAAAAAGAACTATTGGAGACTCCTTTGCCACAATGCTCACTCGATATTCATCTGATGAATGAAAATCCCAATCTCCGGGGTTACCGACCACATTTCCAGGAAAGGTAAAATCTCCTTCCTCCGTGTAGACAATTATTCGGTATTTTAAAAAACCCTGAGCCAACAACTTTTGGGGAACTTGGGCAGAATAAGTATATCCTGTTTTATTTTTCAAATGAATACTCTCGTAAGTATTCCCATTTTGCAACCAGACTTCCACTTTTTCAATTTTTTCATTGGAAACAATCTCCACAGAAATTTCTAATTCTGAAGCTGAAGAAATTTCCTTAACCGGCTCGTGAATCACATAAGTTCCTTCTACAGTAGTCTCAGGCGCACTGAATTCCTCCAATTCAAATTTCTGCAGGTCTGCTGAAGCTTTATCGAAATCCACTCCTGAAGCTTTCACAAGATAAGTCCCGGGCTTTATTTTAAAGGTTTTTTCAAAAACTTCAGGCTTAAATTTATTTCCATCATTTAAAGCTTCAATACTAAATTCACTTGTCAAGCTGGGTAGATCAAGACTCATTTCCCATTCGTTCCAATTAATTATGGCCACAGTTTTTTCCAGGCTATTTGCTCCAAAAGGGTTATCTACCAAAATAGCATCGGGCATAACTTCTAATCGCCAAACGCCATCTTTTAATTTATCAAGGAAATATGCACCCTTGCCCTCATATTTTACCGACTCTGAATTTCCGTAACCGGCAATAAGCTTAAGTTCATCTCCGGATTTTGGTTGCAGCGAATTGGTATTGGTATAAATAAATTTATCTGCAGAATTCAATACTGCCAGATTATCTTCATAACTGATTTCAAAATCCTGGAATATGAGATTCTCAGGATAAGCACCAAAATCGGCGTTTACAGGAACGCGATGAAAAACTTCCCCAGCAATCATTAAGGCCAGGGCCTTTTGCGGGGTATACGCCAAATTCATATAATGCGTGTTATACTCGGTATTTACGTGAGCGAGATAAGCGGGATCGTAGGCAAAATGTGTCGCAATTTGGATGCCTGCCTCTCTAAAACTGCGGGCCATCGCAGGATAGATGTAAGATTTATTTACATCGGCAGCATCAAATTCATACACCAGTTTAGCACCACCATTTTTGGTTATCACATCATCAAATGGAATATGATAATCATCCACATTTGGTAATAAATTACCTTCCAGTTCCTTCTGAAATCCTAAACCTGTTGGGTACCACTGGAACGTCCCTCCCTGGATATCGGCATCAAAATAAGCTTCAGCAAGGTTAATACTGTGGGTCACATTATAAAAAATCGGTTTTTTAGTACCGGTGCTGCGTATGGCATCAAGCATTTTCTGAATGAAATCTGTTACCTCTTCCGGCTCGCCCCGGTGATGTGGTTCATTACTAACTTCAAAAGCAATAATATTCGGCTCATCTTTATAAGCATTCCCGGTATATGGATTCACATGATTTAAAAACTGCGCCAGGTAATTTTGCTGGGCTTTTATTGCAGCGGCATCGGTAAGGCTTTCTGCTTTCCCATACTTATTAGAAAAACCTGGAGTATCTTCATCGGGTTCAGGCCAACCGTTCCCCCAATATGCAATAGGGGTAAGCACAAAATTTATCCCCCGGTCTTTTAATTGTTTTAGAAGATAATCGAAGATTTCCAAGTGTTCATTTTCCAGCAAATTACCCTCTTCATCACTAATTTCGGTATCCCAAACGTGTATTCGGTAAAGATCGAAGCCAAGCCTGGAAAAATGATAGACATCCTGGTCTATAACAGTCTTTAGATCTACCCCTAATTTTTGCGCTGAACGATAGGCATGGGCAAATGGAGCTGAATAATTTACACCAAAGCCTTTAACTTCTTTCCCGTTATGGCTCCAATGCATCAGGCCGGTTTCATCGACATAAACATCTCCTTTTTCCTGGGAGATAGCTATGTTTGAAGTTAAAACGGCCAAACAGAGGACAAGTATTTTGAAATACATACTATTCTGATTTTTAAACATTACAAATCTGTATAACCTCTTGCAAACCAGCCATTTTATTTCTGTATGTAGGTATAAATTCATGGGCAACGTAACCTTCAAAACCGGTTTCAATAATGGTCTTCATGATCGCGGCGTAATTAAGCTCCTGGGTGTCATTGATCTCATTTCGATTGGGGACACCTGCAGTGTGAAAATGGTTAATATGTTTATGATGCTTTTTGATAGTAGCGATTATATCGCCTTCCATCACCTGCATATGGTAAATGTCGAATAGCAATTTAAAGTTAGGGGCATCGAGTTCTTCGGCCAGCGCAATTCCCCATTCCGTGTTATCGCACATATAATCAGGATAATCTACCTTGCTGTTAAGAAGTTCCATTACCAGGTTAACATTTTTGTTTTCGGCATAGCTAAGCAAAGGTCTTAATCCAGCTATGCAATTTTTTATCCCGGATTTCTCATCGATTCCCCGGCGGTTTCCGGAAAACACAATGACATTTTTAATATGGTGCTCTGAGGCTTTGTCAATAAGCCCCTTATAGTTCTTCTGAAGTATCTCATGATTCTCAGTATTGTTAAATCCATTTTTCACATCCGCAAAATCATCGGTAGCCATAGAACAAACAAGACCGTATTTTTCAACTGTTTTCCATTCAGAAGGTTTCAAAAGATCTATGGCCCTAATTCCCAGAGCTGCACATTGCTGAGCGAAATTATCTAAAGGAATATCCTGAAAACACCAGCGACAAACCGAGTGGTTAATTTTCTGACTGTTTTTTTCAGCTTCGTTCTTATCGATAAAATTAATGGCGGCAAAGGATGAAACCACCCCTCCAATACTAAGCGCTCCTGAACCAATCACCATTGTTTTAAGGGCATCACGCCTTGAATATTTATTCCCCATAAGTCATATTTCTGAAAGAATTTTTTATAAAGGTAAATTTTACAATTATTTCAATAAAAACAAAAAATTTAGGTTAGTTTTTTTAACACAACTTTTAGATTTAACATTCAAGGAAATTTATCAGGTTATTTCGAAGTTATAACCGGATTTAAGTAATTGCTGATATTTTTTGTAATCGAATTTATAAAGGAATGCTCCCCGGCGCGAGGTAGACTTGTCTTTTTCATTAAGTTTTATAAGTACATTCAGAGAAAGAAGCTTTTTACGGAAGTTTCTTCCATCAAGCTCCTTTTGGTAAATCACCTCATAGAGTTTCTGCAACTGGGGGATGGTGAATTTCTCCGGTAGAAGCTCAAAACCTATGGGTTGATAACGTGCCTTTCTTCTCAATTTCTCCAGACCATGGGCGAACATTTTATCATGATCCAAAACAAGCTCGGGCACCTCATTTATATCAAACCAATGAGCTCCATGACTTTCCACCAGCTTTTTATCATAATCGTTTATCCTTATCAGGGCATACTGAACAATCGAAATGGTTCTGTAACCGGGATCACGTCCAGCCGCACCATATGCCCCCAATTGCTCCATAAAAACATTCTCCAGGCCAGTGATTTCGGCAAGAACTCTTTTTGCGGCTACCTCCACATCTTCATCCAAATTAACAAAACTGCCAATTAAAGACCATTCTCCTCTCCTGGGTTCTACCCTTCGCTTAAAAACAAGTAATTTTAATTGCCCCTCGTCAAAACCAAAGATCAAACAATCTGTGGCTACATACATTTTGTCGCTGGGCTTGTAAAAATCAATTATGGTTTCGGGCATCTATTATATTTTTGTTAAATATAAGCAAAAGAAAATTTTCTTTTTAAAATTATTAATGTAATTTTTACATTTATTATCTTTGGAACTCATCTAAAGTTGCAAATTTTGAACAGTGATATAAGTTTTAAAAAATTTAAGGCCCAAATTGAAATAGAATCTCCAGGCCGCATAAACCTAATTGGGGAGCATACAGATTATAATAATGGTTTTGTGATGCCAACGGCAATTGATAAAAAGATTTTTATTAAGCTGAGTGCAAATAATTCTCAAAGCCTTTGCAGAGTTTATAGCGAAACTTATGATTCGTCTTTTGAGTTTAATCTGGAAACGATTGCAAAAAGTAAAAACAGTTGGGAGAATTATATTATCGGAGTAGTAAATGAAATCCAGAAATCAGGAAAGAAGCTAAGCGGCTTCGATTGTGTGTTAAAGAGCAACTTACCTATTGGAGCCGGAATAAGCTCATCAGCAGCTTTAGAATGTGGTCTGGCAAGTGGATTGAATGAATTATTCGAGCTGCAACTTAGCAAGATTGACATCATTAAACTCGCTCAACGTGCAGAACATAATTTCGTTGGTTCCAATTGTGGAATTATGGACCAGTTTGCCTCCGTGATGAGCAAAAAAGATCATTTAATTCTTCTTGATTGTAAAAGCCTCGATACTGAATACATCCCGGCCGATTTCAAAAATTGCAAAATTCTATTATTGAATACCGGAGTTTCCCACAGTCTTGCCGATAGTGAATACAATACCCGCAGGCAGGAATGCGAGGAAGGAGTAAGAATTATTGCTGAAACTCAACCTGGAGTTAAAAGTCTGCGTGATGTAGATGAACCAATGCTTGAAGATTTTAAAAATAAATTACCAGGCAAGATCTATGATCGATGCAACTACGTGATTGGGGAAAACAAAAGGGTACTTAAAGCTGCTGAAGCAATAAAAAATGCCAATCTTAAGGAATTTGGAAACCTGATGTATGCTTCCCATGACGGATTGCAACATAAATATGAAGTGAGCTGTCCAGAATTAAATTTTCTTGTGAATATTTCCCGTGACAAGGATTTTGTTCATGGGGCCAGGATGATGGGCGGCGGGTTTGGTGGTTGTACCATCAATATTATTGAGGCCGAAAAAACTGATGATTTTATCAGGGAAACAGATAAAGCCTATTTCAAAGAATTTGGTATACACCCAGACCCAATTATCGTTGAAGCCGGTGCCGGAACCATTATTAAGAAAAACTAAGACAATGAGCACAGATATCAATACAACTCCTCATAGGCGCTATAATATATTAACCGGAGAATGGATCCTGGTTTCGCCACACCGTACAAAACGTCCCTGGCAGGGAAAAACCGAGAAACAAACCGCGAAGAAAAGAGAAGCTTACGATCCATCTTGCTACCTGTGTCCGGGAAATACCCGTAATAGCGGAAAGACTAATCCTGATTACAAAAAACCTTTTTCCTTTGAGAATGACTTTCCGGCGCTTTTGCCTGAAAATCCTTCGGAAGCGGTAGAACAAAATCTTCTACAAGCCGAACCGGAAAGTGGAATTTGTAAAGTAGTCTGTTTTTCTCCAGATCATTCCCTTACCCTTCCCGTAATGAAAGTTGAGGCAATTACAGAGGTGGTCAAACTTTGGAAAAAGGAATATAAAGACCTGGGTGCCATGGAGCACATCAATTACGTGCAGATATTTGAAAATAAAGGGGAGATCATGGGATGTAGCAACCCACATCCTCACGGGCAGATCTGGGCTCAGAAATCTATCCCGACAGAGGTTCAGAAAAAATCTGAACATCTTAGAAAACACTGGGAAGAAAATAAACGTAGCCTGGTAAAAGATTACCTCAACCAGGAGCTAAACCTACAGGAACGCATCCTTGAAGAAACAAAACATTTTGTTGCACTGGTTCCTTACTGGGCTGTATGGCCCTTCGAGGCCATGATAATTCCCAAGCATCATTATCAACATATTGGGCAGTTAAATGAAGAAGAGGAAGTAGATTTTGCCACAATTATTAAGAAGCTCACCGTTAAATATGATAACCTTTTTGAAACTTCTTTTCCCTACTCTTCAGGGATACACCAGGCTCCAACCGATGGCCAGAAACACCCCGAATGGCACTTTCATATGAGTTTTTATCCCCCCTTATTGCGCTCGGCAACAGTTAAAAAGTTCATGGTAGGCTATGAAATGTTTGCAGGCCCCCAACGGGACATCACAGCAGAAGATGCGGCTAAGAGATTAAGAGAATTACCGGAAGAACATTATTCTTTCCGGTAATAAAAAACTTTTTCCTACCAGAATAAAGCGTAAAGCATTACCAGGATAAGTAACACAGCGAAACTTCCAATATTAAAAGCACGACCTGTTTTAAATAATTCCTTACTCAAAGGAATAGATTTTTCGTGATCTTTACCTTTCCCTTCCACCAGGCTTATAACAACCATTAAAGCCATAGTTAGAAGCCAGGTGGCCATCATCTGATGCATAAATGGGAGATTTGGGAATAACGGACTATCAATCCAAGCGTTTGGCCCTATCTTGAAGTAAAATGCAATTGGAATAGAGGCAAGCACTCCATAAATAGCTGCCTTATTTGTAGTCTTTCTCCAGAAGAGTCCCAGCATAAATACTGCAAGAATTCCAGGACTAACAACTCCCGTATATTCCTGAATGTATTGAAACACCTGTCCGAGATTCTTTAATTGCGGAGCCAGTATTACCGCAATAATAAGGGCAATAGAAGCCGATATACGTCCAACTTTCACCAGCCCTTTTTCAGATTTCCCTTTCTGAAAATATGGTTTATAAATATCCATTGTGAAAATTGTCGCGGTAGAGTTCAGCATCGAAGCAACCGACGACACTATCGCAGCGGCCAGGGCCGCTAAAACAAGTCCTTTAAGCCCTGCCGGAATAAACTCCTTGATCAACCAGGGGGCAGCATTATCGTTGACGACATTCCCTGTCCCCGAAAAGAAAGAAATATCGGTAAATGCTGAAGATATTTCCCCGTTTGGTCCGGTATTCATTACAAATGCAATAATACCGGGAATTACAACTATAAGCGGTATGACAAGCTTTAGAAAAGCTGCCAGAACTATTCCCTTTTGGGATTCCCTTAAGCTTTTTGCCGCCAGGGTTCTCTGAATTATATACTGATTAAAACCCCAGTAATAGAGATTTGCTACCCACATCCCACCAATAAGTACAGCCAGCCCCGGAAGATCCCACCAGGCATCTTTCCCATTAGGTGTGATGATCTCACCTTTTTCAAGGATCATAGAAAACTTACCTGGAACCTGTTCATAAATAGAGACTATTCCGTTTATAACTCCGCCTCCATCAGTAACATTATCCAGTGCAATATAGGTCATTATCAACCCACCAATAATAAGTAATATTACCTGGACAACATCAGTCCATGCCACCGCAGAAAGCCCACCATAGAGCGAATAAGCTGCAGCAAAGAGTGCCAGCCCAAAGATTGAATAAAGGAAAATAGAACCGTCGCCATCACCTATAATAGTATCAAGCGCTGTTGCTCCCAGGTATAGTACGGAAGTTAGATTCACAAAAATAAAAAGGGCGATCCAAAATACTGCGAGAATGGTTTTTAGACTTGTACCGTAGCGCACCTCCACAAATTCAGGGATAGTATACAACCCTTTTTTAATGAAAATTGGCAGGAAAAATTTCCCTACAATGAGTAAGGTTAAGGCTGCCATCCATTCATAGGAAGCGATTGCCAGGCCTATAGCAAAACCAGATCCCGACATTCCTATAAACTGTTCGGCAGAAATATTGGCAGCGATTAAGGAGGCTCCAATAGCCCACCAGGGAAGCGATTTACCGGCAAGAAAATAATCTTCAGAAGTACTCCCTTTTCCCCGGGAAACCCACAACCCGATAGCAACGATACCTAATGCATAAACAACAAAAACCAACTGATCTAAAAATCCAAACTCCATACTCCAGTTTATTAATATGAATAGCTTTTATAAGCCTGTGAAATTTTTGTTAAATATAAAATTAATTACTTAATAAAAGTAATAATTACATTTATTATTACAGACTTAGGATGCTACCTGAAATTTTAGTGAAATCCGGTTGTAGTACAAGTCTCCGGGTTTAAGTACGCTAGAAGGAAAATTCCTGAAATTAGGGGAATCAGGAAAATTTTGTGCTTCCAGACAAATAGAAGGATACTTCTCTGAAATCAGGGTTTTATACTCCAAGTCATCGGGCAATTCTTCAGGAGCATAGGCCACCAATGCGGGTTGATTGGTCTTAAGTTCCATTTTTATTCCGGTTAATGGAGCAAACAGTACAGCCGCATTCTCATTTTTTTCATTAATTAGGACAAAACTATCATCCAAAGAGCGATTTCCAATTAGTTTGCTTTCGCTAAAATCTTTTGGCTGACCTTTAAGTTTTACCAGGTCTCCCGTTGGCAACATTTTATCATTTACCTGTAGAATTTTCTTAGCGGAAATTTGAAGAAAATGATCACTCACACTACCCTCTCCATTAAGGTTAAAATAAGCGTGGTTGGTAAGGTTAACCACGGTTTTCTTATCGCTGGAAGCAGTGTATTCAATTAAAATTTCATCTGCTTCGGTAAGGGTGTATTTCACCGTTGCCTTTAAATTTCCCGGGTAGCCCTCTTCCCCATCTTTACTTAGATAAGAAAGTTTAACCGATGGGTTTTCTCCGGAAGTCTGCTCTTCTATTTTCCAAATTTTATAAGGAAATCCAAAATCCCCCCCGTGGAGGTGCACTCCGTTTTTCTGTTGAAGTTCATAGTTTTGGCCATCCAGGTTAAACTTTCCATTGGAGATTCGACCGGCATAACGCCCCACAGAAGCTCCGAAACATTTGTTATGGGCCTTATAATCAGGTTTAACAAACTCACTGGCTCTGGGAGAAACTATTACATTCGTGAGTCTATCCTTTTTATCCTTAATTATAAAACTGAGAATGGCCGCCCCATAATTGAGAATTTCAAGCTTGCTTTGCTTTTTATTCAACAATTGGATAGTCTTCAATTCTTCTTGCGTGATCGTTTTCAATTTTTCTAATTAATTAGTTTTTCTCTTCTATCCAGTTCATCACTCTTTCCTCCAGAATATTTAATGGCATAGCCCCATTCAATAAAATCACATCATGAAACTCCCTGATATCAAAATCATCCCCTAATTCGGTCATAGCGGTTTCTCTTAACTCAAGTATCTTATTCATACCCACTTTATAAGCTGTAGCCTGGCCTGGCATTACAATATGCCTTTCTACCATTTTTATGGCATCACTTTCAGCATTCGGGGTGTTTTGTTTATAATAGTCTATACCTTCTTCCCGTGTCCATTTTTTAGCGTGAATTCCGGTATCTACAACCAGGCGACAGGATCGCCAGAGTTCCATGGCAAGCCTTCCAAAATTTGAATATGGATTTTCATAAAAACCAATTTCTTTTGGGACAAGCTCGCTATAGAGTCCCCATCCCTCAACATAAGCCATATAGAAACTATGTTTTCTGAATTCAGGAATATTTTCAAGTTCCTGAGCAATAGCCAACTGCATATGATGACCGGGAATTCCCTCGTGGTAAGCCAGAGCTTCCATTTGGTAGATGGGCATAGCCTTCATATCATATAAATTAGCATAATAGATCCCGGGACGAGAACCATCTTTTGCCGGTTGCTGATAAAAAGCTTTTCCGGCACTGCGTTCTCTAAATGGTTCTACTGCCTTTACCACAATATCGGCTTCAGGCTGGGTTAAAAAGAGCTCATCAAGTCGCCCTTTCATGGTGTTGATAATATCGGTGGCTTCAGCGAGGTACTTTTCACGTCCTTCAGGAGAATCTTCGTAATAAAATTGCGGATCATTCCGCATAAACTCGAAGAATTCCCGCATAGAACCCTCAAAGCCCACTTCCTCCATAAGACCTTCCATTTCTGCATGAATCCTGGCTACTTCAGATTTCCCTATCTCATGAATTTCTTCCGCAGTAAGATTGGTGGTAGTAATTCTCCTTAAAGCATTATTATAAAATTCATTTCCCTTCGGAAACTTCCAAACACCATCCTCAGTAGTTGCGCGTTTTTGTTGATTTTCCAAGGTGGCGATCAGGTTTTCGTAAGCGGGTTTAACATTATCGATAAGAGCCTGCTGGGCATCGCTTATGAGTTTTCGTTTTTCTTCACTTGAAATATTCAATCGCTGAACTTTTGAATAGAAATCTTTTAACAGCACACTTCGCTCGCTGGCTTTACCAAAGGGCTTTCCTTTTATAATATTTCTGCTGTCCTCCAGCACTTTGTCAAAAACGAATTTGGGGGGCACTATTCCATTCTGCTCCCTTATTTTTATATTGCCTATGATATCTTCTATCAAACCCGGAAAAGCTTCCAGGCGTGAGATATAAGCCCTGGCATCACTCACCGAATCGATACGATGCATATTGATAAGAAAGGCAGGTAGCTCTGCCTGGTACCCGTGCATCTGGTTTACGGGATAATTATAAAACCGATAATCATAATCGGCAATCTCATTTTCAATTTGTTGTTTATACAGTCTGTAGCTTAACCTGGTTTCTTCGTTTAGCGCTTCAACATCAACCTTTTCAAGATATTCAAGACGTTTTTTAGCTTTTTTGAGATCTTCAGCGTATTTCAGGTGAGAAAGATCATCCCATTGGTCATAATTTGATTTGTCACCCAAACGGGTTTGTAACATCGGGGAATCATCTAAATCCTTTTGGAACTCCTTGTCAAAATACTGGTTGAGTTCAGCTGATGCCTTTTCTATTTCGGTTTCCGAATAATTGTTTTTTTCTTCTTTGCAAGCAACAAGAATCCCCAGCAAAAGAATAATTATATATTGTTTTTTTATTCTGAAATTCATTAAATAATTAATTTTTTATTTCGGTGAATTTAATCTGAGAATCACCATACACAGTATGTGTTTGGGTTTTAAAATCTTCTTCTGAAGCTTCAAAAATATTAGGCACGTAAGTTTGCGGGTTAAGGTCTATAAGCGGAAACCAAGTACTCTGCACCTGAATTTGTAATTTATGACCTTTTTTAAAGGTATGGTTTATATCCTGAAGCTTTATACGAACCTCAGTTTTTTCATTGGGAGTGAATGGTTCCGGTTTTTGAAAACCATTTCTGAAACGCCCGCGCATTACCTCACTTCGCACCATCATATGATAGTTGTCCATATCGAGATGTGGCATGGTTTCTTCATAATCTTCAGCATCCATAGGATAAACATCAATTACCTTAACCACCCAATCGGCCGCTGTGCCTGTGGTTGCAACCTGTAGAATGGCTTCAATTTCACCGGCAAGCTTCATATCTTCCTCAAGCCGTTCGGTTTCAAAGATAAGCACATCGGGCCTTCTGGCTGCAAAGCGCTGGTCACCGGTCATATATTCGCGAGGCGTGAAAACTGCCTTGATCTCATCGTTATAAGGCACTGGTTTCTTAATGTCGCTTACAAAACTCTTTTTTGATGCTGAAGCTTTATGGCTGAGTTGTTGGTCTTCACCCAGGAAAAATACTCTTTCTTCTCCCTGTGGAGGCCATTGTTTATAGGTATTCCATTTCCGTGCTCCGGTGTCATACAAATAAGCTTCAGGCAAGCCAGAATTATCACCTGCATCACCTTTCAAAAAGTGATTAAAGAATTTAGTCTCTATACTCTGCTGATAATCTTTCGAAATATTATCTCCAAAATATACATTCCCTACTGCCTGCCTTTCGGTTAGACGTGCCCAGTCGCCGTGGCTCCATGGGCCCATCACCATAGTATTATAGTTATCACTGCGTTTTTCTATCTTCTTATAGGTTTCAAATGGGCCATACAAGTCTTCCGCATCAAATAAACCTCCCACGACCATTACGGCCGGCTTAATATCTTCCAGATGCTGAATGATCCCGCGACTCTGCCAGAATTCATCGTAATTAGGATGTTCTTTTAACTGTTGCCAGAATTCGTTGTCCTCTCCGTAATATTTATCAAGATTACTCAAAGGTCCATTATCCAGGAAAAACTGGTATTGATCCTGGGTGCCGAGCCCGGGGAGTTCATACCAGGCTTCATCGGTAGGGCCGTCTTTCTGATAACCAAAAAGTGCAGTTATGCGCCAATAGCTTAAAAGATATGCTCCATTATGGTGAAAATCATCAAAATAAAAATCCCCGATTCCAGCCTGAGGAGAGACAGCTTTAAGGGCGGGGTGGGCATCCAATAAAGAAGCTATTGCGTAATGCCCCGGGTAAGAGATCCCCCAGGTGCCTACCCGGCCGTTATTGTTTTTTACATTGTTAATAAGCCACTCAATGGTATCGTAAGTATCGCTGGACTCATCGGTTTGACTCCCTTTTTTATTGGGAATAAAAGCCCTCATATTATCATATTTTCCTTCGCTCATCCAACGGCCCCGCACATCCTGGTAGACAATTATATTGCCTTCCTCCATAAGGAATTTATTAGGACCTATAAGCGAACGGAACTGATCTTCCCCATAAGGACGCGAACTATAGGGAGTTCGCTGCATTAGAATTGGATAGTCTCTGGAAGTATCTTTAGGGGAATAAATAGTGGTATGCAGTTTAATCCCATCACGCATCGGGATAGCAACCTCGGTTTTATTATAATGATCTTTTACCTTAAACTCATCGGTTTGCGCAACAAGCTCAAGGCTAAGGCCACTGATAAACAATACAATAAAAAAATTTCGGAGTAAATTCATCTTAAGAATATATTATTAAAGTCCTAAAGATAGAAATTACCCGCATAAACAGGAAGAAATTTTAATTATTAGAACTCTCCCGGAATTTTTCCAGACCTTCCTGCAACCAGTTGTAATATTCATCGGCATCTGGCATATAACCTACGGGTTCATGTAACATATTTACCTGGGGATCTACCAGTACATAAAAAGGCTGCGAGTTATTACGGAAATTAATAGTTTGAAAAGTGGCCCATTTATCACCAATAGTCTTTATTGGTTTAATACTGCCATTTGGTCTTATGTAATTAAACTGCTCGTCTTCTTCCAATTCTTTGCGATCATCTACATACAAAGAGATTAGAATATAATCGTCTCTAATTGTTTCGAAGACTTCGGTTTCACTCCAAACCTGTTCTTCCATTTTACGACAGTTTACGCAGGCCCAGCCGGTAAAATCTATCATTATTGGTTTGTTTTCCCTTTTTGCCGCTTCAAGTCCTTTCTCCCAGTCTTTGTATGCTTCAAGACCGAGTGGAGCTTCAGTCCCTTTATCATATACACTGTAAAACAATGGAGGTGGGAATCCGCTTAGCAGTTTTAGGTTTGCGTGCTTGGTATTAGTCAATCCGGGAATTAAATAGATCACAAATAATAGTACCAAAACCCCTACTCCAAAACGACCTTTACTTATTTTTTGTTTAAAACCATCATGTGGAAAACGTAGCAATCCGAATAGATAAGCCACCAGCCCTAAGCCGGCCAGGATCCAGATTCCAATAAATACTTCACGCTTTAAAAGTCCCCAGTGCTGTACAAGATCGGCATTAGATAGGAATTTAAAGGCAAGACCAAGCTCTATAAAACCAAGTGTTACCTTCACCGTATTAAGCCAACCCCCACTCTTTGGCAGTGAATTCAACCAGTTAGGAAATAGGGCAAAAAGAGCGAAGGGTAACGCCAGAGCAAGGCCAAAACCACCCATACCTATTGAAAGCTGTATCGCACCACCATCACTGGTTAAGGAACCTCCAAGCAGAGAACCCAGGATTGGGCCGGTGCACGAAAAAGAAACCAGGGCCAGGGTTAGTGCCATAAAGAAAATCCCTATAAACCCTCCTACACTGGAAGCCTTGTCATCCATTTTACTACTCCATGAACTGGGCAGGGTAATTTCATAATAACCAAAGAAAGAAAAAGCGAAAATGATGAAGATGACAAAGAAAAGCACATTCAGGGTAACATTGGTGGAGATGTTATTCAGTAATTCCGGATTTACACTGTCCAGCAGGTGGAAAGGTAAGCTCAACAACAGATAAATAAAAACAATAAAGAAACCGTAAGAGATGGCATTAATAGTTCCTCTTTTCCGGTTTTTTGCTCCTTTGGTAAAAAAGGAGACCGTTAACGGAATCATAGGAAATACACAAGGGGTTAATAAAGCGATAAGCCCCCCAAGAAATCCTAAAAGAAATATATTAGTGAAATTATTTCCCTCCTCTTCTTCATTGGTTTGGTAAGCTTCCATTCCCTGAATATTCATGTCCAGAGCATCGGCAAGTTCCTGATCCCTGTCTGAGATCTCAAGATCGGTAAAACCAGCTGTCACTTGTTTATCCTCAAGGGAAATAGTAAAACGTTCGGTCTCCGGGGGCAAACATTGCTCATCATCACAAACCGAGAAATAAACCTCAGCAACTACAGGTCCCTTAGAGTCAATCACCTTAATTTTTTGAGTGAAGACTGCTTCATCATCAAAATAAATGATATCGGCGCCAAAAACTTCATCGTAATAAGGCTCGGCGACGGGTTCTTCGGTCTCACCTATAAGTTCATAGGTTTCAGGAGAATTATTATAGGTAAATTTAGTAGGAATTGGAGCGATTTCTATATCGGCTTCCTTTTGTGAATACAGGTGCCAGCCTTCTTCCAGTTTAGCTGTGAAAATCAGATTGTAAATACTATCGTTCTCCTGTTGTACCTCAGCTTTCCAGCTAATTGGATTAGAAAACTGATAATTTTGATCGTTGTCTTCAAAAATCTGGGCATTAGCCGTTGTGATTGAAATAACTAATAGAAACAGACTTGCCAGGTACTTCATAAATTACAGGTGATTTTTAATATTTGCTGATCTGGGGAACTTATTGCAAACCGATTATCGGCGCGTTGGTTGATCACCCAAACAATTTTTTGTCCCGAACACAGCAACCAGCTATTTTCCTTTTCGGGCAAGGATAATTTTTTGTCCTTAAAGAAGTCGCTAAGCTTCTTCTTTCCTTTCATTCCAAAAGGATAAAAGTAGTCTCCTTTTCGCCATTTACGCACAACTAACGGGTACTCAAGCAACTTAGGATCAACATAAATACAATTTTTTGACTTCTCCTCTATTTTCTCAACTTCAGAAAATGTAAAAGTACCAATGGGCAGCATCACAAATTCTTCATTTTTATCGATATAAAAATCCTGATTATGGGTTTCTGATGGTAACTCGGTAAGAATGAGTTTTTCCCTGTCTTTTACCAACCTGTGTGTAGCCGAAAAAACCATCTTCCCCGGTTGGGCATCCAGGAGCTTGTGTACATCATTCCATTCAGTAAACCCAAAAGATTTCAACAACTGGTATAAAACCGATTTGGTATTAGGAATCTTCCGAAGAAAAGCAATATCCAGTTCATAGCCCAGCTTTCCTTTTTTTACCGTTTCAGGATAGATAAGGCTGATGTAATCTTCCACCAGGTCCTGACTCTCTTTTAAATAGGATTGGGTTTGCAAAAATGCCTTTAAAAACTCAGGATTAAGCTCCTCAAAAAGCGGTATTATTTCGTGCCTAATTTTATTCCGAAGATATTTGGTTGAAGCATTGCTGCTATCTTCCCGCCATTTTATATTTTGCTGATTTGCGTATGCCTCAATTTCTTTTCTTGAAAACTGAAGCAGGGGACGAATGACTTTATTATTCTCAGTTTTTATCCCTGAAAGGCCTTCCAACCCGGTCCCCCGAACAAGATTTATAAGGAAAGTCTCCAAATCGTCGTTAGCATGATGAGCGGTAAGTACAAAATCAAATTTATGCTGAAGTCTTAATTCTTCAAACCAATGGTAACGCAAATCCCGTGCAGCCATTTGAATAGAAAGACCTTTATCTTCAGCATATCTTTTAGTGTCAAAATTTTGAGAAAAAACCTGAGCCCCCACTTCCTTGGCCAGGCTCTTCACGAAGCTTTCGTCTGCATCACTCTCTTTTCCGCGGAGATTAAAATTGCAATGGGCTACAGCGAAATCCAGTTTTGCCTCTTTGCATAAATGCATAAGTACAACACTGTCTAATCCTCCACTAACTGCCAGTAACAACCTGGAATTACAGAGATAAAAAAATTCATTTTTGATAAGATTTTTAAAAGCTTTTTCCATATCAATTCAAAGATACAAAAGCCAGATTTAAGAAAGTACCTGCCGCATTGCTTTTGCCTTTAAAAGACATTCCTCATATTCTTTCTCCGGAATTGACTGTGACGTTATCGCTCCACCAACCGAAAAAGAGACATAGGCCTTTTCTGAATTATAAAGAATACTGCGAATCACCACATTAAAGTCGAAGTCCCCATTTGGAGTGAAATAGCCCACAGCCCCGCTGTAGAGTCCGCGTTTGGCATCTTCCAGTTCCTCGATGATCTTCATTGCCGAAATCTTTGGCGCACCGGTCATACTCCCCATAGGGAAGGTAGCACGCAGAGCTTCCACCGGGGGAATAGTCTCTTCGAGTTCTGCAGAAATAGTAGAAACTAACTGGTGCACCTGTTTAAAATGATATACCCGGCATAGCTCTTCCACTTCCACACTTCCTTTCTTAGCGATTCTGGAAAGATCATTGCGTACCAGGTCCACGATCATCACATTTTCTGAACGTTCCTTTGGATCGTTCTTTAGATTTTCGGCAATTCTGGAATCTTCCGTGGGATCTTCAGAGCGCCGGGCTGTGCCTTTAATTGGCTGGGAAATAAGTTTAGACCCTGTTTTTTTAAGATAGCGCTCCGGTGATGCCGAAAGCAAATAATGCTCTTCCAGACGCAAAAAAGTTGCAAACGGCGGCGCCGAAATAGCATTGAGGTCCTGAAAAACCCGGAAAGGATCAATTACCCGGTTTTCTGAAAAGAATTCCTGGCAGAAATTGGCCTCATAGATATCACCCCGCTGAATGTGGTTTAGCATTTGCCCAACTTTCCCCAGATAGTCTTGCTCTGAAGTACGAGCCTGAATTTGGGAGGTTTTGGAGGAAGCTTCTTCAACTTTTTCCTGCTTAAAATTTGCAGGAGCACTTTGCTTTATTTCCAAAAGATCATCCTCTATCTCATCGTCAACCATTCTTAGATAATGCATTTCAAGCCTTTCTCCCTTCAGCAGAAACAATTTCTGTGGCTGAAAAAAATACAAATCAGGAAAGCCTAAACCATCAAAATTTTTACTGGAAAGCTCTTCCACATCATTTTTCAGGTCGTAAGATAAATAACCAAAAATCCAGTCTTTAGTAGTCTCCTGATACTCCTTAAGTTTATCAAAAGCATTATGGTAATCGGTTTTGATAGCAGTAAAGGCTCCCACTGCCAGTAGTGCATCGAATTCGCCATGCTTTTGAATATACTCATTGCTATCCAGCCAGGCAATCTCCTGAAACTGTCTGCTCCAATGAAGTAACTTTTGTTTAAAATCTTTGGGGTTTTCTACTGTAAATTGTTTTGCGCTGCGCACGAATAATTAGATTTGGAAGGCAAAGGTAAAAAGACGAAACTTAAAGAATGAAATTATGTCAAAGCTTTTACCATATTGTGAGATTTCATCAAATTGGTTTTTTATAAAAACTCACTAAAATTAGTTTTCAATGTTGTTTTCAGGGCTCTCTTCCACCTCCTGAGAGAAACTGGTTAACACATCGTCGATCCCTAATTCCAGCACTTCATTTAATATTTTTCCATCTTTAAAATTATCCCTGAAAGAAGCTAAGCTAAAACTTTGGACAACCTGCCCACCGAAACGCGGAAAAATTGTTTTACAATACTCCAGGGCAGCAGCACCTCCCCGAACTCCCGGTGAGGTGCTCATAAGCAGTATTTTTTTTCCGGCCAGAAAATTGCGGTCAAGCCGCGAAAGCCAGTCAATAATATTCTTAAAAAAAGCTGAGACGTTACGGTTGTGTTCATTCACAGTAATAACCAGGGCATCGTGCTCAGATATCTGGTTTTTTATAATGCTTGCGTTTAGAGGAATTCCCCGCTCTTTTTCTATATCGGCGCAGTAAACCGGCAACTCATAATCGGTTAGATTTATGGTTTTAATCTGGTGTCCCTGAATGCGACCTGTAATATGGTTCAATAACTGCGCGTTGATAGATGTACTGCTGTTGGAGCCTGTGAAGGCAAGTATCTTTCTCATAGTTGATTTAGATTGAACTCAAAAATATAGAAATATAATTTAGAGCAACAGCTTAGAAAGTTTTCCTTAACATTTTTAAAAGCCTGGAAGCCTGCAAAGGATGCACCAACCTGCCGGTTTTTTTAAAAAAGAAAGAGCCCTATCGCGGAATTAGCCCGCCAGAGTCTGACAGGTTCAACTAACTGGCTATAAATAAATTCTTTGGATCTTGTAAACCCCAACAATAACATAACAAAAAGCCTGGGCTGTATCGATGAGATCCCGCCTTGCAGCGGGATTAGTTCAACTAACCGGTTTTAAAAACCGCCTTCGGTAATTAGATAAAATTTGAAACAGAACGCTTTACAGGCTGATGAGGTCAATGAGATCCCGCCTTGCGGCGGGATTAGTTCAACTAACCGGTTTTAAAAACCGCCAAAGCGGTTTTTAAAACCAGAGTTTCACTAACTTTGCCGGCCCATAAAAACTTCAAACTGTGACTTTTCAGGATTTAAATATTACCACTCCCCTGCGCAATGCGCTGGAAGATATTGGCATTAACACACCAACTCCTATTCAAGAGAAATCTTTTTCCACAATCATGTCTGGTAGAGATATGGTGGGAATTGCTCAAACCGGAACAGGAAAGACCTTTGCCTATATGCTTCCTATTTTAAGGATGCTTAAATATTCTGAACAGAAAAATCCACGAGTACTTATTCTGGTGCCTACCAGGGAACTGGTAGTGCAGGTTGTGGAGGAGATCGAAAAGCTTACCGCTTATATAAATGTTCGCATAACCGGAATCTATGGCGGGGTAAATATCAATACCCAGCAACAAAATCTTATGCAAGGCCAGGATATAGTTGTGGCGACGCCGGGTAGACTTTATGATTTAGTTCTCAGACGTGCGCTTCAGTTAAAATCTATACAGAAACTGGTGATCGATGAAGTAGATGTTATGCTGGACCTGGGCTTCAAGTTTCAGATCAATAATATATTCGAATTGCTTCCACAGAACAGACAAAACATCATGTTTTCGGCGACAATCACTGAAAATGTGGAGATTTTAATCGAAACTAATTTTAAGAGTCCGGAGAAAATATCCGTTGCGGCCAGTGGAACTCCCCTGGACAATATCAAACAAACCGGTTACAGGATTCCGAATTTTAATACCAAAGTGAATTTTCTGAAACATATTCTTCAGGATAAAGAAACTTACTCCAAGGTACTTATCTTTGTAGCTTACAAGCGAATGGCCGACCGGCTTCACCAGGAGCTTGAATCGCATTTTCCCGATGAATGCAATGTAATCCACTCCAATAAGACCCAGAACTACAGGCTACGTAGCATTAAACAATTTGGCAGCGGATACTCCAGGATACTGGTTGCCACCGATGTGATGGCCCGGGGACTGGATATTGAGTCTGTAAGCCACGTGATCAACTTTGACACCCCGAAATATCCTGAAAATTATATGCACCGCATTGGCCGTACGGGACGGGCAGAAAAAGAAGGAAAATCGATTTTACTAACCACGGAAGCTGAAACCGAATACCTGGAAAATATTGAGGACTTGATGAAAATAGAAGTCCCCCAGAGAGAACTCCCGGAGGAAGTTGAGATCTCTACCGAATTGATCCCCGAAGAGCAACCAAAGATCTTTGAAGCGAACAATCCTTCAAAAACTTCCGATGCCGATGCTCCGGGACCTGCTTTTCACGAGAAGAAAGAGAAAAACAGAAAAGAAAATCTGGGCGGATCCTATAGAAGGGAAATTGCGAAGAAATATAAAAAACCTAAAACCAGGGGTGACAAAAACGCCAACCGAAGAAGAAAGAAATAAGATGTATCAAATAAAAAATGAATTCCTTAGTATAGCCGTTAACCCTGTAGGGGCCGAACTTTCCAGTATCAAAAACCTGGAAACCGGCATTGAACATCTTTGGCAAGGCAATCCCAAAATCTGGGCGAGTCAGGCGCCGAACCTCTTCCCTGTAATTGGTGTGTTGAAAAACGGCGAATATACTTTCGAAGACAGAACCTATAAAATGCCCAAACACGGGTTTGTGCGTTACAACGAAAATATCCAGTTAATATCAGAAACCAAAAATGAACTGGTTTTTGAATTACAGTTTTCAGAAGAAAGTTTGCAGCAATACCCCTTCAAATTTATCTATCAAATCGCATTTAAATTAAATGGAAAAAGTCTGGAAGTATCTCACAAGGTTTCCAATTTGGATAAAAAACCCATGTATTTTTCAATTGGCGGGCATCCGGCTTTTAACGCCCCGATTTCCCTGAATGAAGATTACGAAGATTACTATCTGGAATTTGACAGGAAAATGGATTTGAGGACCTATTTGCTGAATGATGAAGGCCTGGTTAGTAAAAAAACTAAAGGGATTCTTGATAATGAAAATAAGATCTGGCTGAAGAAGGATCTTTTTGAGGATGATGCACTTATTTTTAAAAATATTCCGTCAACAAAAGTAGCCCTGAAAAGTAAAATTTCAGGTTCAGTATTAAGTGTTGAATATCCTGATTTTAAAAACCTTGGGATTTGGGCTAAACCCGGGGCGCCTTATGTTTGCATAGAACCCTGGTTGGGCATCGCCGATGTGGAAGGCACCGATCAAAACCTGAAAAACAAGGAAGGGATTGAGCAATTGGAGCCGGGGAAGATTTATCAGGCAGACTATGTGATTAATATTGACTAAGCCTTCACCAAAAAAATATAAAATCCCGCTCTGGCGGGATTTTTTTATCTTTTCTTAAGTTCGGTTCTTTTTCTTGGCGGCCTTAGCGGCACGTTTTTCCTTTAAACTCAAAACCGGCTCTTTTTTAGCCGAATTCTTCGAGGGTGATTTTTCTTTGGACATTTTTTCTGTGTTTAAATTAACCTCATAAAGATAGGTAAAGAACAGATACCAAATGAATGCAGCATAAAATAAATAAAACCCGGAAATCTCATGGTTTCCGGGTTTTATAATCAGTTTTTTCCGAAGAATTAAACGTGCAAAGCACGATCGTCGGTTGCGGCCAGAGCGGCTTCCTTAACAGCTTCAGCATAGGTTGGATGCGCGTGGCTCATTCTTGAAATATCTTCAGCAGAAGCACGGAATTCCATGGCGGTTACTGCTTCAGCAATAAGATCAGCCGTACGGGCGCCTATCATATGTACACCAAGCACCTCATCGGTTTTTTCATCGGCAAGAATTTTCACAAATCCGTCTATGTCGCCACTGGCTCTGGCACGACCAAGAGCACGCATTGGAAATTTTCCTTCCTTGTATTTCACACCTTCTTCCTTAAGTTGCTCCGCTGTCTTTCCAACTGCAGCCACTTCTGGCCAGGTATAGACTACGCCGGGAATAAGGTTATAATCGATATGCGGTTTTTGGCCGGCAATGGTTTCAGCTACAAAAGTTCCTTCTTCTTCGGCTTTATGAGCGAGCATAGCTCCACGAACAACATCCCCAATAGCATAGATATTCTCTACGTTGGTTTGTAGGTGTTCGTTTACCTCAATCATTCCTTTATCAGTTACTTTTACTCCAGCAGCATCGGCATTAAGACCCTCGGTGAATGGGCGACGTCCCACAGAAACCAGGCAGTAATCTCCTTTTAATTCTACTTCTTTATCTTTTTTATCGTCGGCTTTGATGATCACCTCATCGCCATTTCTTTCTACTGATTTCACTTTTGTAGAAACATGGAATTTCACACCTTGTTTCTTCAGCACTTTTTGAAGTTCTTTAGAAAGTGCAGCATCCATAGTAGGGATAATTCGGTCTAGAAATTCTACAACAGTAACCTCGGCTCCTAAACGGCGGTACACCTGACCTAATTCCAGGCCTATTACACCCCCACCAATCACGATCATGTGTTTTGGAATTTCTTTTAATTTTAAAGCTTCAGTAGAAGTGATTATTCTTTCTTTATCGAGCTCTATAAACGGAAGGTTGGCCGGTTTTGAGCCTGTGGCAATAATAGTTTTTGCAGCTTCGATGGTTTCGGTTTCGCCATCGTTCTTCTCAATATTGATGTGAGTTTTATCTTTAAAAGAGCCAACACCTTCAAAAACATCGATCTTGTTTTTATCCATCAGGTATTTCACCCCGTCACAGGTTTGACTTACCACCGATGATTTACGCTCCATCATTTTCTCAAGGTTAACCTTTACCTCCCCCGGGATTTCAATTCCGTGGTCTTCAAAATGCTTTACGGCATCGTGGTAATGATGAGAAGAATCCAGTAAGGCTTTACTCGGAATACAACCTACATTCAGACAGGTTCCCCCTAAAGTTGAATATTTCTCTATGATAGCAGTTTTTAATCCCAGTTGCGCGCAGCGTATAGCGGCCACATATCCTCCGGGGCCGGAACCTATAACTGCAACATCATATTTACTCATAATTTAATGTTTTGTAGTGATTTTTTAACAAATTGAACACAAAAGTACAACTATTCACGCCAATGACCAATGCTGGGCGAGTTCCTATCAAAACTTTAAGAATTAAAGCTAATTGCGGTAGTATGCTTCACCTTTTCAATGGTGAAGGTGCTTTGCGTACTACCTATATGATCCAGGGTAGTGAGTTTTGTCACCATAAATTCCCGGTAGGCAGCCATATCTTTTACCAGAACTTTTAAAATATAATCATACTCACCACTCACATGGAAACACTCCAAAACCTCGGGGAGGCTCTTGACTTCAGTTTCAAAACGGGTAAGATAATCTTTGGTATGTTGAATAAGTTTTATCTGGCAAAAAACGGTGAAGGCTTTATCAACTTTATCAGGGTTTAACAGAGCAACATATTTTGAAATCACCTGTTCCCTTTCCAGGCGCTTGATGCGCTCATAGACCGCAGTTATCGAAAGGTCTAATTTCACTGAAATCTCCTTATTGGTCATCTTGCTATCCTGCTGCAAATGCTTCAGAATTTGAAGATCTTTTTCATCCAGTTTCATAATCGGAAAAATTTTCTGTTCTTAAAACCAAACTTACATAAATTAAGATTATTATTCTTACAAGATGTATTATTACAGATTATTTTACTGAATTTCAACATTCCGGTTGATTTTTATTCTGAAAATGTTGTTATTTGATATAATCTAAAATTCAGAAATATCATGAAATTTAAACCAGCAGATAAAATTCAGGACTTACAATATTTTGGGGAATTTGGAGGCGTGAATCCTTCTATTTCCGATTCGTCCACTTACACTTTCCTTTCAGCGAAGACAATGTTTGACACTTTTGAAGGTAATGCAGATGGCTGTTACCTTTATTCCAGGCACTCCTCTCCCTCCAATCTTTATCTTGGAGAAGCCCTTGCAGCGATGGAAGGAACCGAAACAGCCAACGTAGCCGCCAGCGGAATGGGTGCTATCACTCCTACCTTGCTTCAACTATGTAAAGCCGGAGACCATATTGTTTCCAGCCGTACTATTTACGGCGGAACTTATGCCTTCCTAAAGAATTTCGCTCCAAGATTCAACATCAACACTTCTTTTGTTGATATCACTAATGCCGAAAAAGTGGAAGCTGCTATAACCGAAAATACCAAAGTTCTATATTGTGAAGCCATAAGTAATCCATTACTGGAAGTGGCTGATCTTGCTGAATTATCCAAAATTGCTAAAAAACACGGGCTTACTTTTGTGGTCGATAATACTTTTTCTCCATTATCTATAAGCCCCAAAGAACTTGGTGCCGATATCGTGATCCATAGTTTAACCAAATTCATTAATGGTAGCAGCGACACCGTGGGCGGAGTTACTTGCGGAAGTCAGGAGTTTATAGATTCCCTTAGAAGTGTAAATGATGGTGCGAATATGCTTTTAGGCCCTACAATGGACGGTATGAGAGCAGCTTCAATTTTGAAGAATCTTAGAACGCTTCATATTCGAATAAAACAACACAGTCACAATGCTATGTATCTTGCCAAAAAATTCCAGGAAGAGGGGCTAAGAACTGTTTATCCGGGACTGGAATCACATCCGGGCCATGAAACCTTCAAAAAAATGATGAATGAAGATTATGGTTTTGGGGGGTTACTTACTCTTGATGTGGGAAGCCTGGAGAAAGCCAACGAACTTATGGAATTGATGCAGAAGAAAAACCTTGGTTACCTTGCAGTAAGCTTAGGCTTTTATAAAACATTATTCAGCGCACCAGGCAGCTCTACTTCTTCTGAAATCCCGGAGGATGAACAAAAAGAAATGGGATTAAGCGATGGTCTTATTCGCTTTAGTATTGGCCTGGACAATGATATCGAAAGAACCTTTCAAACGATGAAGGAATGTATGCTTGAAGTAGGAGTTCTTAAAAAGTAAGCCGCTTAATTGGTTTAAAATCATTAATTAAAACAGACCTCATCGCTCTTCCCGATGAGGTCTTTTATTTTTAGTTAACTATCTTTAGAAGATACAAATCTTTTTTAGCAACTAATTCTAACCTGTAATGAAGATCTTAAAATATTTTCTAATCTTTTTTTTTATTTGTTATTCTTCTAATACCGTTGCTCAAAATCAAAGTGAAATTCGGGGGTATTATGGAATTTCTTCCTACGGGTTGAAAACCAATCAAAGCCTTGTTGGAAGTCCTGGCTATGATCCGGAAACCGGATATGAACTAGGCATCAGGTATATTCTGAGATTGCCTGAGGGTCTTGGTCTTGAAACCGGAATAGGTTTCTACACGGGAGATATAAAAATAACTTCGGCCCCAATGCCTAAGCAAACTTCCAGAAGAGAAAGACTTCAAGTCACCTCTATTCCGGTTTTACTCAATTACAGATTTCTGGAGTATTTCTTTATCAATGGCGGGCCTGTAGTTGATTTTCAGAATTCAGATAATAGTTTTGATTCTCAATCAGGAGTCGGTTTAAGCCTTGGAATAGGTGTAAACCATTATATCAGAAACTTCCAGATGTTCCTCAATCCCAATTTTCGGCATTATGCATTAATTCCTTTTGAAAAAGAAGACCACCACGCCAAACTTTCGGGTTTAGGCATTCAGTTTGGTATAGGCTATAATTTTTAATTATAGACTTCCTTAAAACTTGGCTGTTTTGCAGTAAAATCGTAAAATTACGGGCAGAAACTTAAATTTCAATTAAATCTTCCTGGATTTACATTTCTCCGGAAAATTTTTATTATAGATATCCCGAATGGAAAACCAACCTACCAGCCCTAAAAATGAACAAATTGTAAAAAACCGAGAACTTAATATTTGGGAAGCCCTTATTCCGGTTTTTGCCCTTATTGCGATGCTTGCATTTAATGTTTATGTATTTGGAGATGATGCATTGAGCGGTTCCAACCAGTTTATACTCTTACTTGGTGGCGCTGTTGCAGCTATTGTTGGGTACTTCAATAATACGAAGTATGAAAAGATGATAGATGAGGTGGCTTCTAATATCCAGAGCACCTCGGGAGCAATCCTTATTCTTCTCATGGTTGGAGCTCTGGCCGGAACCTGGCTTATTTCAGGTATTATTCCCACAATGATCTATTATGGCTTACAAATTTTAAACCCTACTATATTCCTTGCGGCCTGCGTGGTAATATGTTCAGTGATTTCGGTGGCAACCGGGAGTAGCTGGACTACCTCGGCTACGGTTGGTATTGCTCTAATTGGTATTGCTGAAGCCCTGGGGATTTCGGTAGGAATGACCGCTGGGGCGATTCTTTCAGGCGCGTATTTTGGTGATAAACTGTCTCCTTTAAGCGACACCACCAATCTTGCACCGGCAATGGCAGGAACCGATCTTTTTACGCATATCCGGTATATGACCATTACCACCGTTCCCACAATTCTTATTACAATTACGGTGTTTGTAATTATTGGCTTAAACCTGGAACCAACCGGAATTACCGATACCTCCTCCATTCTTGCTTCTATAGAAAATTCATTCACCATTTCGCCATGGCTTTTCGTGGTACCCCTGGTGGTTATTCTTTTAATAGTTAAAAAAATCTCTCCACTCATTGCCCTTCTATTGGGAACTCTTTTGGGTGCAGTAGCTGCACTAATTTTCCAACCCGGAATAGTCACACAAATTGCAGGAGCCGATGATCTCACTTTTATAAGCGGTTATAAAGGGGTGATGCAGGCTATTACCGTAGATACCGCAGTTCAAACCGATAATGAAAATCTTAACGACCTGTTCTCAGCTGGAGGAATGGCAGGTATGCTTGATACCATCTGGCTTATCATCTGTGCGATGGTATTTGGAGGAATCATGGATGCTATTGGGGCTCTTGCCCGTATAAGTAAGGCTTTGCTGAATTTATTCCATACCACCTTCGGACTTTTTGCAAGTACGGTATTTAGCTGCCTGGCGCTTAATGCCACGGCTTCAGATCAATACCTGGCTATTGTGGTCCCCGGTAAAATGTTTGCCAAAGCCTATAAGGACAAGGGCCTTGCTCCCGAAAATCTTAGCCGTACGCTGGAAGATTCAGGAACAGTAACTTCAGTATTAGTACCCTGGAATACCTGCGGAGCTTATCACAGCGGGGTGTTGGGCGTACCAGTAGCTTCTTACTTTGGCTATGCAATCTTTAATTATTTGAGTCCGTTTATGACCCTCTTTTTTGCTGCCTTTGGGATTAAAATCAAAGAGTTGAGAGAAAAATCAGCTTAAACAGCAAATAGAGCTTTTCTATCTTATTTTGAGTTAGTCATAAGCAAAAACTATAACCAAATAAACAATAAAAATTTGAATTAGTATGCAGTTTGAAGTCATTCTCTAAATTTGCACGCAGAATTAAAACCAATAAATCAAATTTTAAAAATTAAAACAATATGTCTTTAGTAGGAAAAAAATTTCCAAACCTTAGTGTAGATGCAATGAATGAAATGGGTGACACCTTCAAGATCAATGTTCTTGAAGAAGCTCAGAAAAACAACAAAAAAGTATTGCTTTTCTGGTACCCAAAAGATTTCACCTTTGTTTGCCCCACCGAACTTCACGCATTCCAACAAGCTTTGGAAGAATTTGAAAAAAGAAATGTTATGGTAATTGGAGCTTCCTGCGATACTCCTGAAGTACATTTCGCCTGGTTAAATACTCCAAAAGATAATGGTGGTATTGAAGGTGTTACTTATCCTATCCTTGCTGATACTAACCGCAACCTTAGCTCCCGTCTTGGTATCCTGGATATTACCGCAGAGTCTTATGACGAAGAAACCGGAGATTTAACTTTAGAAGGTGACAACGTAACTTACCGTGCAACTTACCTTATTGATGAAGAAGGTAAAATTTTCCACGAAGGCGTAAACGATATGCCATTAGGTAGAAACGTTGCTGAATTCCTTAGACTGATAGATGCTTATACGCACGTCCAGGAAAAAGGTGAGGTTTGCCCCGCTAACTGGGAAGAAGGTAAAGAAGCGATGAATGCTGACCGCGACGGAGTTGCCTCTTACCTAAGCTTAAACTAAAAAACGCAATCATTGTTATGGTAAAAGAATTAGATCAGGATAACCTGGACGAGATTGTTGAGAACAACGATACCGTTGTGGTGCAATATATGGCCGGATGGTGTGGCAACTGCCGCTTGATGAAACCAAAGTTTAAGAAACTGGCTTCAGAAAATGAGAACGCTACGTTTCTAATGGTAGATGCCGAAAAATTTCCGGAGTCCAGAAAGCTGGCTAAGGTAGACAACTTACCAACTTTCGCGACTTTTAAGAACGGGAGTTTTAAAAACCAGGTTCAGACCAACAAGTTCGAGCCCTTAAAAGACTTAGTAAATGAAGTTACCAATAATTAGGCACCTGCAGCGCAATAACGAGCTGGAAAAGCTTGAAAACGCTATAGAAGTACTGGAAAACTATACTGAACACCGCTCTGTTAAAGACGATGAAATGGACGTAATCGGGGAATTGGTTTCCAATCTATGTGGAGCTGTAGAAGTGCAAAAAATGATAGATGACGGCGCTGAGGAAAAAGAGGCCGCCAACGGATTTATGAAGAAGGTAATTGGCTCTATAGATCAATAAGCCCTCTTCAAAACCCTTCAAAACAGGCTGCTTTCGAAAGAAGCAGCCTGTTTGTTTTTATGATAATTTTAGTAAAAGCCTGCTGCATAAATCCTAAATTTATCCTCCTTAACCAATAAAGTATATTATGTCTCAGATAACATTAAAAGGAGAACGCGTAAACACCTACGGGAGTTTACCTGAAAAAGGAGAAAAAGCTCCACATTTTCAATTGGTAAAAACCGATCTTTCCACCGCTACCCTGGAAGATTTTAAGGGGAAAAGAGTGATTATGAATATTTTTCCCAGTATAGATACTGGAGTTTGTGCGACTTCGGTCAGGAATTTCAATCAAAGAGCTACTGAACTCGACAATACCGTTGTGCTATGTATTTCCAGGGATTTACCTTTTGCCCAGAAAAGGTTTGTAGATGATGAAGATCTGAAAAATGTAATTAATCTATCAGATTTCAAAGACAGGAATTTTGGAAAGGATTACGGACTCGAAATAATAGATGGCCCTATGGAAGGCTTGCTTTCCCGGGTAGTCATTGTACTGGATGAGAACGGAAAGGTGATTCACAGCCAGCAGGTCCCTGAAATCGCCCAAGAACCGGATTATCTTGCGGCATTAAAAAACCTCCTATAATGCGGGATTCTTTTCTCGGAAAACGCATAAGAGGTGGCGGTTACGCTATAAAAGGCGCCTGGTTGTTAATTAGGCACGAAGCCAGTATCCAGGTCCAGTTAGGGATAGCTATTATTATAACAATCACCGGAATTTATTTTGACATCACTAAAACCGAATGGCTGTTCCAGTTTACAGCCATCGGGATGGTGATGGCTGCCGAAGGCCTAAATAGTGCTATTGAGGCCCTGGCAGATTTTGTACATCCAGACCTCCATAGTAAAATAGGTCATATAAAAGATGTGGCAGCAGGCGGGGTTTTCTTTGCCGCTCTATTTGCTGTGATTATCGGTGGCTTTATTTATTTTCCTTATATTTTTTAAAATTGATTATACAGGTCAGATTTTACTTTACTATAGACTTTCTCCGCTAACCAACAGCATCTTATAACCATATAAAATATCCCCGAAATATAATCAAGTTTCATTCTCAGGTACAACAACCAATTAAAAACCATTCCCTCTCTTTTATTTAAAAAATTCAGATTCTATTGTGTCATATTTCCACGATTTTTGAGTTAATCATATATCTTAAATTTTAATTTTAAATACAAAATAGCTTTTCCGTACATTAGATGATCTAATTTGTATTTTTGCCCAAAATCTCTCAAAGCTTATATGGCCAGAAAAAAAACTAAAAACAAAAAAACCACCACGAAAAAAAGCAACAAGTTTTCGCTCAAATTAAACAGGCAGCAAAAAGTTGTTTTAGGGAGTTTTTTAATGTTATTTGGCATTGCCCTAACCATAGCTTTCATCTCTTTTTTATTCAACTGGCATGCCGACCAAAGCACCCTTTCTGAATTTGGAAACAGAGAAATAGAAGCCAGAAACTGGCTGAGCAAATTTGGAGCTTTGGTGAGCGATTTCTTCATTTACAAAGGTTTTGGACTGGCTGCATTTGTTATTGCTGGTTTAATCGGGATTAGTGGAATATATCTCTTTTTTAATCTGAAGTCTTTACGATTGGGAATCTACTGGTTTTGGGGGGTGCTGGTAATGCTTTGGATTTCAATATTTTTTGGCTTTTTTGCTGAAAGCAATGCCCTTTTAGGAGGAAGAGTTGGTTTTGAAACCAACGATTTCCTTCAGGATTATCTTGGTTTCTTCGGCACAGCCCTGCTGATGCTGTTCCTTTTAATCGCTTATTTAAGTTTAAGGTTGAAGATTACCCCTGAAATGGTAGGCGGATTTATAAGTAAAAAACACAAGAACTTTCAAAGCGAATTTAAAACTGATAAACCTGAAGCCTCAGAAACCGATGAGGAATTAAGCTGGAAAGAAGAGGTCTTAAGTACCCAGGAACCAGAAACTTCTGAAGTCAAACTTGACCCCGATCCGTCTAAAGATAAAAAGAAAGAATCCCGGGTTACGGAAGAAAAAAAGACTGAATCTCACGATGAAGTAGCTATGGAAATTGAAACTCCGCCCGAGGAAGAAGTTGAGGAGGATAAGCAAAGTAGAAAGCTAGTTGAAGATTTTGGTGAATTTGATCCCACCCTGGAACTCAGCAACTACACCTTCCCTACCCTGGAATTATTAAAAGATTACGGCGGCACAATAACCGTAGACCAGGAGGAACTCGAAGAAAATAAGAACCGCATCGTAGATACGCTTAAGAACTACAAGATAGAGATAGCACAAATAAAAGCTACGGTTGGACCAACGGTTACCCTTTATGAGATCGTTCCGGAGGCCGGAATCAGGATATCCAAGATCAAAAACCTGGAAGATGATATCGCACTTTCACTTTCGGCTCTTGGAATAAGGATTATTGCTCCTATCCCGGGAAAAGGAACCATCGGGATTGAGGTTCCAAACAAAAATGCTTCCATAGTTTCTATGCGCTCCGTGATCGCCTCCTCGAAATTCAGAAATGCCGAAATGGAGCTTCCTATGGCCCTTGGGAAAACCATTTCTAATGAAACCTTTGTTGTAGACCTGGCAAAAATGCCCCACCTGCTTATGGCCGGAGCCACAGGGCAGGGGAAATCGGTTGGCTTAAATGCAATTCTAACCTCTTTATTGTATTCTAAACATCCTGCTGAAGTTAAGTTTGTGCTGGTGGATCCGAAAAAGGTTGAACTTACCCTTTTCAACAAAATAGAGCGCCATTACCTGGCTAAATTACCAGATACTGAAGATGCCATCATTACAGATAACACTAAAGTGATCAACACCCTGAATTCCATGTGTATCGAGATGGACAACAGGTACGAACTGCTAAAGGATGCGATGGTACGCAATATCAAGGAATACAATATCAAATTTAAAGCTCGTAAGCTTAACCCGGAAAACGGACATAAATTTCTTCCTTATATCGTACTGGTAGTAGATGAATTTGCTGACCTGATCATGACCGCCGGAAAAGAGGTTGAAGCCCCTATTGCCAGGCTTGCACAGTTAGCCAGGGCTATTGGCATCCATTTAATAATCGCAACCCAACGTCCATCTGTGAATGTAATTACAGGTATCATAAAAGCCAATTTCCCTGCAAGGATTGCCTTCAGGGTAACCTCAAAAATAGACTCCAGGACGATTCTGGACGGCCAGGGCGCCGATCAGCTAATAGGCCGGGGTGACATGCTTTTTACACAGGGAAACGAATTAAAACGACTGCAATGCGCCTTCGTGGACACTCCTGAGGTAGATAAGATCACCGAATTTATTGGCTCTCAAAAAGCCTATCCTGATGCCTATCAACTTCCGGCATATGAAGGAGAAGATAGTGGCACAGGAGTTGATATAGATGTGAGCGAGAGAGATAAACTCTTTCGGGAAGCCGCAGAAGTGATTGTAACAGCGCAACAAGGCTCGGCTTCTTTATTGCAACGCAAATTAAAACTTGGCTACAATCGTGCCGGTCGCATTATAGATCAACTGGAAGCCGCAGGAATAGTTGGGCCTTTTGAAGGTAGTAAAGCCCGCCAGGTTTTAATCACTGACCTTGTTGCGCTGGATCAATTATTAAATGAAGAACCAAAGACATAAAAAAGTAATGAAAAAAATTGTATTTATTATCGCAGCCCTGGTAAGTATTAATCTAAGTGCCCAGAATTCAGAAAAAGCCGATGAACTTTTAAAGGAAGTTTCCTCAAAAGTGAAAGCTTACGATAACATGGTGATAGACTTTAAATATTCTCTTGAAAACACTGCCGAGAATGTAAAGCAGGAAACCCGTGGAGATGTGAGCATAAAAGGAGAAAAATATCTTCTCAATCTTATGGGCACCACCCAAATGTTTGATGGAAAAAAGATCTATACCATAATCCCGGAAGATGAAGAGATCAATATCTCTACCTATGTTGAAGAAGATGAGAACAACATCACCCCTTCTAAAATGTTCAGTTTCTACGAAGAAGGATATAATTATGAATGGGATACCGCCCAAAACGTAAAAGGAAGACAAATTCAGTATATCAAGCTTACTCCAAAAGACAGTAATGCCGAGGTGAAAAATATCCTGCTTGGAATAGACAGCCAGACAAAACACATTTACAACCTTATTCAAACCCAGGATAACGACACCAAAATTACGATTACCGTAAAAAGTTTTAAAACCAATCAGCCGCTTTCACAAAACCTGTTTACCTTTGACGAAGCTCGCTACGATTCTTATTATATAAACAGGCTCGACTAAATTGAAAATATTAGACAGGTACATATTAATCAGTTACCTCAAAACATTTTTTACAGTTTTTATCATCCTTATGTTCATCTTTGTACTCCAGACCATTTGGTTGTACATAGGTGAACTGGCTGGTAAAGACCTTGATGCAGAAATAATTTTTAAATTCCTGCTCTATTTTTCACCAAAATTGGTTCCCCTGGTTTTGCCTCTTACCATCCTGCTTACTTCAATTATGACTTTCGGGAATTTTGCCGAAAATTATGAGTTCGCAGCTATGAAATCCTCCGGAATTTCCCTGCAGAGAGCAATGCGAAGCCTCACTTTCTTTATCCTTCTTGTGAGCCTGACAGCATTTTTCTTTGCTAACAACGTTATCCCTGCCGCCGAATTCAAATCTATAAATCTTCGGAAAAATATTGCTCAACTCAAACCTGCAATGGCTATTACTGAAGGTACTTTCAACGAGGTGGGTAGTATAAATATTAAAGTAGATAAGAAAAGTGGACCTAATGATCAATACCTGGATGATGTTATCATCCATCAAAAGACTGCAAGAAGTGGGAATTTTACGGTTATTAAAGCAGTAGAAGGAGAACTTGTTGGAAGTACAGATTCTGAAGTTTTATCCCTCATCCTAAAAGATGGGAACTACTACGATGAGATTCAACCTAATGATCTTTCAAAACGAAGGAATAAACCATTTGCCAAGAGTCATTTCAGGGAATACACAATTAACCTGGACCTTTCAGACATTAACAATGTAGACCTGGAAGACGAATCTTATAGCAATACCCAGGGAATGCTTAAGATCTCGGAACTAAATCAAAGTATAGATTCCTTTTCCACAAGCTATAACACCAATATAAAGCAGTTCAAAAAAAATATGTTCAACCGTACCGGCCTGCGGAATATTAACACCAATCTTCAGCCGGCAGATACAGTAAAAGCTATTGAAAATTCCATCCTGGAAGAATATGACAGGAATGAGGCAATACAAATCGTAAACCTGGCTTTAGGAAACGTAAATGGCTCTATGTCTCATCTCATCATGAAGAAAAATGAATTCAGGACGGCGACAAAACAGCTTAACAAATTTGAGATCGCCTTGCACGAAAAATATGTTCTGGCCATTGCCTGTATCGTTCTATTCTTTGTGGGTGCACCACTAGGAGCGATAATTCGTAAGGGAGGTATGGGCTTACCTATGGTTGTAGCTATACTTATTTTTCTCACTTATCATTTTATCGGGATCTTTGCCAAAAACAGTGCAGAAGACGGGAGTATAAGTCCTTTTCTGGCAAGTTGGCTCTCCACCCTCATCATGTTGCCCCTTGGAATTTACCTCACTTACAGGGCCACCACAGACCAGGGACTTTTTGCCTTCGATAATTTAATAGACCCCTTTAAGAAAGGGCTTAAAAAAGCCGGGCTTTTGCGCCGGAAAACCGAAATAGAATAAATATCTTTGCAGCCAAATACCGCAAAAATGCCTCAAAAAACTTCAACTCAGCACAATATAAAATTGCATAATATCAAAGACGCCATTGATGATATACGTGCAGGAAAGGTTATTATCGTTGTAGACGATATAGATCGTGAAAATGAAGGAGATTTTGTTGCGGCCGCCGAAATGGTGACTCCTGAAATGATCAATTTTATGGCCACGCATGGCCGGGGTCTCATTTGCGCACCGATAACCGAAGAACGTTGCCGCGATCTCAAGCTGGAAATGATGGTTGGTAAAAATACCGACCCTCTTGAAACCGCTTTTACCATCTCTATAGACCTTAAAGGCCAGGGAGTAACCACAGGAATTTCAGCGGCAGACAGAGCTAAAACCGTAAAATCCCTGATCGACCCGGCAACCAAAGCCACCGACCTAAATCGGCCAGGACATATTTTTCCGCTTAAAGCCAGAGAAGGCGGGGTTTTAAGAAGAACAGGGCACACTGAAGCCGCAATAGATTTCGCTCGCCTGGCAGGCTTTGAACCTGCCGGAGTGATTGTAGAGATCATGAATGAAGATGGAACCATGGCCAGGCTACCACAACTTATGGAAGTTGCCCGGCGTTTTGATCTCAAGGTGGTCTCTATTGAAGATCTTATAGCATACAGAATGCAACACGATTCTCTCATCGAGAAGAAAGAGGATTTTGATTTGGAAACCCGCTTCGGAAAATTTAGACTAAGAGCTTACCTGCAAACCACCAATAATCAGGTACATATCGCTCTAACTAAAGGAAACTGGAAATCTGATGAAGAAGTTTTGGTGCGTGTCAATTCAACCCTAATCAATAACGATATCCTGGGAACCCTTACCAACGATGCCGATAAAAAGCTCGACAGTATGTTCCAGGCCATAAACAAAGAAGGGCGTGGCGCCATTGTCTTTATCAATCCTGCAAGCCAGTCCTTAAATCTTTTAAACAGGCTTTCTGAGCTGAAAGATCTTCAGAAACAAGGCGAAGCCAAAGCTCCACCAATTCATATGGATAATAAGGATTTTGGAATAGGCGCCCAGATACTTCATGACCTGGAAATTCATAAGTTCAAGCTGCTTTCAAATTCGCAGCAAACCAAACGAGTGGGAATGATTGGATATGGACTGGAAATTACCAGGTATGTAAATTACTAATCCATTTCAATTATTACATCCTCCAGGGGCCTGCGCACTTTCTTGAAACTGGAAAACATATCATCCCCGGCCCGGTACCCAACAGGAAGCACCAGCACCGATCTAAGGTTACGGTCTTCAAGTTGTAAAAGTTTATCGTACTCGTCGGGCTGAAAACCTTCCATAGGACAAGCATCAATTTCTTCGGTCGCACAAACCGTAAGTAAATTCCCCAGGCTTAAATAAGCCTGGTTAATGGCCCATTGGGTGATTTCGGCGGAAGCTTTCGCTTCAAAATCCCCGATTAAAAATTCTTTGAAAGGCGCAAGAATTTCTTCAGGAGTTTCACGAATATGCTTTACCCGTTTAAAATAGTTTTCAATAAACTCCTTCCCTACTTTCTTTTCGATGCAAATAACAAGCACATGAGAAGCCGTGCCCACCTGTTTCTGGTTAAAGGAAAAATTCTGAAGCTCTTCCTGAAGCTTTTTATTTTTTACTATCACCAACTTTAATGGCTGCAAGCCATAGGAAGTAGCTGTAAGATTAAATGCCTTTTTAAGGATCTCGATCTTTTCGCTGGTTAATTCTTTTTCAGCATCAAATTTTTTGGTAGCATAACGCCATTCCAATGCCTTTATATTGCCCATATTGCCGTGCTTTTATTTTGGAACAAAGGTAAACAATGTTACAAGCCCGGTAAACGTTAAGGAATAAAATAAAACTATAGGTATAATAATATGACCTATATTTATAATGTATTATAGCCGGAGAAAATGAAACAAATTAAAAAGGTAATTCTCGCCACAGTACTTTCCTTAATTATTGCAATTTTGATAGCTCTGGGCCTTAAAGCATATATTGAAAAAGATACACAACACCTCATTTTCGAAGATATTTCACGGATTCCCTCTTCAGAAACGGTTATTGTTCTTGGAGCCAGTGTTCATTCTGACGGGAAACTCTCCCCTATCTTAAAAGACCGGGTTGATACCGCGATTGAATTATATAGGAATAAAAAGGTAAAGCGATTCCTGCTCACCGGTGATCATAGTACCGAAAATTACAATGAAGTTAACGCGATGGGAAATTACCTGATGAAACAGGGAATCCCCGAAAGAAAGATCCTCCTGGATCACGCCGGGCTGGACACTTATGATAGCATGTATCGATCGAATGCTGTATTGGGAGTAGAAGAGGCTATTGTAGTTACACAAAAATTCCATTTGCCCAGAACTATTTTTATCGCAAAAGGTTTGAACCTCCCCTATACCGGGTTTGCCGCCCGAAGCCATTCCTATAAAACCACCAATAAAATAGAACGCCGGGAGCTTCTGGCCAATTTTAAGGCACTCTATGAAGTATTACTGAAAAAAGAGCCTACCACCCTGGAGGACAGGCTTTAAGTTTTCAATATTTTTTAAAGGATTTTTGTATCTTTAATTATACTAACCATAAAACCAAACTAATATGTTTCAATGGCTAATCCATATTATCATTGACGCTTTGGTATTACTTGCTGCAGCAAATATGATGGCTAAAGTAGAACTAAAAGGCTTTAAAACAGCAATTTTAGTCGCCCTGATTATTGGCGTGCTTAGCTTCCTGCTCAGCTGGTTACTCACCGGTATTCTGAATGTGGCAACTCTTGGCATATTTTATTTTTTGGGTCTCGGTTTTATAACCCGGGTAATCGCCTACGCTATCATTATCGAGATCGCCGATAAATTCAGTAAAGATTTTAAAACCGTTGGTTTCCTACCATCGCTCTGGCTGGCCATTTTCCTGGCTATAGTTGGAGGAATAGTAGACGCCATCTTATTTTAGGCTAATTCACATTTTTCTTCTGATGCTTCGGAAGCAAGTGTTTCCGAAGCATCTTTTTTTCCACTAATGTCCTCATCAACAAAATTGATATAGAATTAACAAACCGAGGCAAATCATATCCTATATTTGCCTGCTTGATAAAGAACAGGAAGGAAACTATGGAAACTCTTAACGGCCAGAAGAATATAAAACTTATCGTTACCGATATGGATGGCACCCTGCTTAATGACCAGCACGAAATCCACCCTGATTTCTGGGAAATTGAAAAAAAGCTTGCTGAGAGAGGTATTATGTTCTCAGTTGCAAGTGGCAGGCAATTCTACAACCTCGAAGCTAACTTCGAACCTATTAAAAACAGGATGATGTTCTTTGCTGAAAACGGCACTTTCGTTTCTCATAAAGGCAAAGAACTCTACGTTAACCCTCTAAAACACGAAGATGCCATTGGTTTTATTAAAATGGGGCGTAAACTGATGGACACCAAATTAGTGCTCTGTGGAAAGGAATCGGCTTATGTAGAAACCAGGGATAAGGATTTTATTGCTCATATTTCTCAATTTTACCAACGTCTAAAACCGGTTGAAGATCTTACCAAAGTCAATGACGTAATTTTAAAAGTAACCCTGTGCAATGATAAGGGGGTCGAAGAACATACCTACCCCCATTTTGTGAATTATACCGATAGATTTAAAGTTGCTATTGCAGCAAAGGTTTTTATCGATATTACTGCATTAGACGCCAACAAGGGAAATGCGATAAAGGATGTTCAACAGGAATTGAATATTTTACCTGAAGAGACCCTGGTATTTGGCGATTACCTGAATGACCTGGAAATGATGGAAAATGCAAAATACAGCTACGCCATGAAGAATGCCCATCCTGAGATCAAGCAGGCAAGTAATTTTGTAACCCGTTATAGTAATAATGAAAACGGTGTTTTACAAACAATAGAAGAGCTGGGGCTGCTCCAAAATTAAAACCCTGGCCTATTTCACAATAATATTAAGTTTATCAAGGCCGGTATTGCCTGTTTTTGGATCGTAGGCATAAACTTCAATTTCATAATCGCCTTCTCCAAGTGGTATAGTTTCAGAAAAAGTACTCGCTTTTTCTGTAGGCTTTAGGTCGATCTCTTTCTGTTCCTTCCCTTCCGAAGAAATAATCGCCTTAATTTCATAACCCGAGGCATCCCAGGTCCCAGCGTTGGTTACGGGACACCCACACATCATGACTACATTAGCTTTTATCTCTATTTTGGTTTCTGGTTTTATGGTTTCGTGGGTTTGAGGCGATAAAATATCTACCACAAAGCCAGGGATTTTTAAAATAACTCCATCGCCTGTAATATCCTTTCCCGGGATGACCCATAATTGGGTTGAAGAGACCGCTTTAGCCTGTTTTTTACTCATGGGCCCATGCGCTTCAATACTTACAAAAGTGGGCTTCTCCAGCTCCAGACTAGCCTGGTAACCGGCGGTCTTTTCAGTGGTGATTTCTTTATAGCGCTGCCTTGGTGAGAGCAGGATCGCCCCGGTATCGCCCGTTTTCCCCGTGGTAAGCCCTTCATCGAGTATTCTTCCGGTTTCTACTTCTCTAATAATGATTTTCGCCCCACCCATTGAGGACCCAATAAATTTGGCATCATTAGCAAGAGCCCTTACCATAATTTTAGTTTCCTGGGCAAATAAATTCCCCGTAAAAAACAATAATAATCCGAAAGCTAATACAAGATTGAATCTCCTTTTCATAGTATAGATGTTAAGTTTACTAATTTATAAAATCCCATTTGATCGGGCATTATCTTAAAACATAACTTGATTTTCAAGTTTTACCAGGTTTTTAAAATTAAGAGAATCGGCATTATAAGCCTGAACATAGCTTTTTAACGAATCGAGCTCTTCTTTATTTATAAAATTTGCCATAGGATCTTCAGCAAGTTTTAGCCAGGGAACAGGTTCATTGAAATTATAAGTTCCAAAAACAATAAACGGAGTACCATTTTTAATCAATTGATTTCCTTTTAGCTGCCACATATCAGCCCAGTAATAAATATACCTCGCATCCTCCATAAAAAGCCTGACACAGGAATGGCTGGCCGGAAATCCCGGTAAGGTATACTGATGAATGCCAATACCTTCAAAATTCATGAAATTAAAATAATAAGGCATAATCCAGGAGGAGTTCACGGTACTTATCTTCCTTTTAGCTTTAAAATTTGCATAGTGG